>QNCQ01000041.1 GCA_003645825.1 Fidelibacterota bacterium | reverse complement strand
CAACGTCATCGCCGCCGTCAACGTCGTCTTACCATGATCTACATGACCTATCGTCCCTACATTTACATGCGGCTTCTTCCTCTCAAACCTCTCCTTAGACATCTCTCCTCTCCCTCTTTATTATACCATTTCAGGGACATAGCCCAGACTTTTACTCATTATCTCCTTTTGCACTTCCTGATCACACACATCATAGTGAGAAAACTTTAAGGTAAAACTTGCTCTTCCTTGAGTAAGCGACCTTATATCGGTCGCATATCCAAAAACTCTCCTTAGAGGAACCGTAGCATCCACTACATTCAATTCTTTCCTTTTACCTATCTCTACAATATGCGCTTTCCTCACATTTAAGTCATTAATTACATCTCCCAAATATTCCTCAGGCACCACTACTTCAAGCGACATTATCGGCTCCAGCAAAACCGGCTCTCCATTTTTAAGCGCATTCTCAATGGCATAGCTTCCCGCTACTTCATACGCCATCTCAGAAGCCTCTTCTTCCTTATATTCAGCATCAACAATACTAACCTTAACTTGTTGAACAGGATAACCTGCTAAATATCCACTGGCAAGCCTATTTTTTATTCCTTTCTCAAGCGATTTAACAAAAACATCGGGCAAAACTCCATCCCCAAGCTCATTTAAAATAAGGTTACCACTTAGCTCCCTATCGGGCTCAACTACAACCTTAACCCCAGCATAGTGACTCTTTCCGGCAATTACTTTATGAAAAACACCACGGCCCTCTGCTTTCCTGGACACGGTCTCTCTATATGAAACCTGGGGCTTCCCAACATGTGCATTAACGCCAAATTCTCTCTGGAGTCTATCGACAAGAATTTCAAGATGCAACTCGCCCATCCCTGAGACAATCGTCTGACCGGTCTCTTCATCCTTAGTAATCTTAAAGGTTGGATCCTCATCAACCAAACGTTTAAGAGCAGTATCCAGATTGTTCGAATCAGCCGGAGATTTCGGCTCTATAGCGATTGAAATCACTGGTTCAGGAAACTTTAAAGACTCCAAAATAATAGGGCTCTTCGAACTGCATAATGTATGCCCGGTATAACTAACTTTAGGCCCAATAACAGCACCTATTTCTCCTGCAGTTAACTCAGGAACATCCTGCCTCCTGTTTGCGTGCATAAGCATTATCCTTAATATCCGCTCTTTTTTACCCAGCACAGAATTCAAAACCATATCACCTTTCTTCACCACTCCAGAATACACTCTGATGTAGCAAAGCCTTCCAACATGCGGATCAGATTGAACCTTAAATATCAAACCGGAAAAAGGTTCAGAATCCAGAGGTTTCCTCTCAATTGGAGTACCCTTAAGATTAACCCCCTGCACAGGAGGAATATCAAGCGGAGAAGGCAGAAAATAAACTATAGCATCCAGTAACTGCTGAATCCCTTTGTTCTTTAGAGCAGAACCACATAAGACCGGAACTATCTTCCCGGAAAGCACTCCTTTTCTTATCGCCTTTATCAATTCATCTTCACTTATCTCATCACCATTTAAAAATTTCTCAAGTATTAAATCATCAAATAAAGCAGCCGAATCTATCAGCTTCTGCCTGTATTTTTCAGCGGTTTTCTCTAAATCCCTAGGAATATCCACATAATCATACTTAGCTCCGAGCAAGGATTCATCAAATACCACTTTTTTCATTTTAATCAGATCTATGATACCAGAAAATTTATCCCCACTTCCATCTGGAATATTTATCGGAACTGGTTCCGTGGACAATCTCTCCTTCATCATGTCGAGAACATTATAAAAATCGGACCCGTTACGGTCCATCTTATTTACAAACGCTATCCTCGGGACGTTAAATTTATCTGCCTGACGCCATACAGTCTCGCTCTGTGGTTCTACCCCACCAACCCCACAGAAAACCGCTATCGCACCATCCAAAACCCTCAAAGAGCGCTCAACTTCAGCAGTAAAATCAACGTGCCCTGGAGTATCTATTATATTAATTCGGTGATCCTTCCAAAAACAGACTGTAGCAGCAGAAGTGATAGTAATCCCTCTCTCCTTCTCCTGCTGCATCCAGTCCATAGTAGCAGAGCCCTCATGAACTTCGCCCATTCTATGTATCTTCCCAGTATAATAGAGTATCCTCTCAGTGGTTGTGGTCTTCCCCGCGTCTATGTGAGCCATTATACCTATATTTCTGAACTTCCGTAACAGATCTTCCTTCATAACAAAATCTCTTCAACTACCTAAAATGAGCAAATGCTTTATTGGCTTCAGCCATCCTATGGGTATCATCACGCTTCTTAATTGAAGCTCCTTCGCCTTTGGACGCAGCAATCAACTCTTCTGCCAGCTTTTCCGCCATCGGTTTACCTTTTCTTGCTTTCGCAAACATTATTATCCATTTTGATGCCAAAAAGAATCTTCTCTTTTCCGGCACTTCCACAGGAACCTGATAGGTAGCACCACCAATCCTTCTAGATTTCACCTCCATCACAGGCGAAACATTCTCTATAGCCTTGCGAAAAACATCTATTCCCTTTTTACCTGTTTTCTTCTCGATTATCTCCATCGCATTATAAAATATCTTCTCTGCAACAGACTTTTTTCCCCGCCTCATTATATAGTTTATAAACTTTGCAACCTTCTTATCACCATAAACTGGATCGGGATCTATTTCTCTCTCTTTAACCTTCTTTCTCCTCGGCATAGCTTACAACCCCTTACTTTTTAGGACGTTTGGTTCCATACCTTGACCTGCTATTTTTCCTATCTTCAACACCAGCAGCATCCAGTGTCCCTCTTATAATATGATAGCGAACACCCGGCAAATCTTTTACTCTACCACCTTCAACCAGTACAATCGAGTGCTCTTGCAGGTTATGTCCTTCCCCAGGTATATAAGCAATAACCTCATATCCGTTCGTTAATCTCACTTTGGCCACCTTCCTCAGCGCAGAGTTAGGTTTCTTCGGCGTTGTAGTGTATACTCTGGTACATACACCTCTTTTTTGAGGGTTACCCTGCAACGCCGGCGATTTTGATTTCTTTACAACCTGCTTCCTCTTCTTCCGTACCAGTTGATTGATAGTTGGCATACTCTCTCCAGCTATTTTGAATTAAAAAGCCTGAAAAAATACTATTTCTTAAATTTTTAAGCAATAGTTTTTTAACGAGCGCAAGCGAAATCTATAGATATAACAAGCGAAACCATGCAATATAACACCAGAAACAGAGCTTAACAAAAATCAAACCAGACAAAAAAACAAACCTCGGAACCATTTCACCTTTACTAAAAATTCTTACCAATTTGCTTTGAATACACTAATTTCCCTACTGATGATAGATATGTCGAATACCAAACATCTCGAGCAAACCAGATTCAGGCATAATAAAAAAGTAAATATCTTAGTGTGGAAACTCTATTCGTTGCTAATGTAAATGTCAATAGGGAGGGAATCATGCACAGAAACAAGAAAATAAAAGTAACTATACTCGGTGCAGGCCTGGTGGGAGCACCCATGGCCATTGACCTTGCAGGAGATCCTCGTTATCAGGTTACTACTGTCGATATAAGCGATGCCGCTTTAAACAAACTCAAAAACTATCCAATCAACACCATACAAACAGACCTATCAAAACCCAAAAATGTAGAGTCTGTAATTCAGGACTGTAACTTCGTAATAAATGCTCTACCTGGATGCATAGGTTTCAAAGCCTTAGAGGCAGCAATTAAAATAGGAAAAAATGTGGTCGATATCTCTTTTTTCGAAGAAGATCCTTTCTCATTAGATGAATTAGCCAGAAAGAACAACGTCATTGCCCTTGTAGATTGTGGGGTATCACCGGGAATGAGCAATATCTTAATCGGATACGTCCACGAACTATTAGATAAAACAGAGAATGTAATCATCCTAGTTGGAGGACTTCCTCAAGTACGGGAATGGCCTTACGAATATAAAGCTGTCTTTTCTCCGATGGATGTCATTGAAGAATATATACGTCCAGCTCGGCATATAGAAAACGGCGTACTTGTTATAAAACCAGCACTTTCAGAAAAAGAATATATCAACTTCAAAGGAATCGGAACACTTGAAGCATTTAACACCGATGGACTTAGAACTCTTTTAAAAACAATCAACGCTAGAAACATGAAAGAAAAAACATTAAGATATCCCGGCCACTCCGAAAAAATGGCTATGTTAAGAGAGACTGGATTTTTTAGTAAACAGGAAATAGAAATAAACGGGAGTAAAACCAGACCAATAGATTTTACATCAAAAATTCTATCCACCAAATGGCTTCTTAGAGAGGGCGAAGCTGATTTTACAATAATGCGGATCATAATAGAAGGAGAAAAAGAGGGAAAAAGGATTCGTTATACTTACGACCTATTCGACCAATATGACGAAGCTACCCAAACTCACTCTATGGCAAGAACAACCGGGTATACAGCTACCATTGCTCTTAGGATGGTTACAGATGGTCTATACAACAGAATTGGTATATCATCGCCAGAATTCATTGGCAAATATCCTGACTGTGTCAAATTCATGCTGGGCGAGTTAAGGGAAAAGGGAATCATCTACAACGAGAAAATCGAAACAATACCCTAACACTGAAATATCTAGAACTTTGCATAGAGAAAAAATTGTCCATTCCACATTACAAACCATATCTACCTATCAAAGTATTCTCCAGGTCACCCAAATCATGCAGATATTGTAGAAGTACATACAACACCAGTATATTGGGAAACCTTCACCGAAGACTCCCTCTGGGAAACACATGATTTGGATGAGTATTATGATATTCGAATTTTTGAAAAATGGAGGAAAGATAATACCATAAGCCTGGTTCAAAACAGAACAAAATGAGGATATTTCCATCTATACTTTCCAATTTCAACAGAAATCCATTGCTTTGCCGTCTACACTAAAATGCTTTCGTATAAATTCTATGTTTCTTAAATTTAAATGTTGGTATTTGATAAGCGGGTGTAGTTCAATGGTAGAACACCAGCTTCCCAAGCTGGATACGAGGGTTCGATTCCCTTCACCCGCTCGAACTTGCTTTTATGATTTTGAATGTCCCTCTCAAAGTTCCGTAGAGCAAAAGCTTTAGAAAAATGGTAAAAATTACAGATATAGAAGAAAATAGTATTGCACATACCCTGGGTATCAGGCCTGGCGATGTTTTAATCAGTATAAACAATCACGAAATAAACGACCTGATTGATTTCGAATTCTTTATCTCCGAGGAAATGGTAAATGTGAAGATCAGAAGAGGCAAACAAATCACGGAATACGAAATTGAAAAAAACTACGATGATAAACTGGGCATTCATCTCGAAGAATTCAAAGTTCGCTCATGTAACAATAACTGCATCTTTTGTTTTGTAAATCAAAACCCGCCCGGCCTCAGGAAAACCCTTTATTTCAAAGATGAGGACTACAGATTATCTTTCCTCTACGGGAATTACATTACGATGACCAATATAGATGATTTGGACCTTAAGAGAATTGTCGATATGAGGCTCTCTCCCCTCTACTTGTCGATACATGCTACCGATCCGACAGTCAGAAAGAAAATCTTCCAGAGGGGTAGAGACGATAACTTGTTCGATAAACTTGATTACCTTACGAAAGGGGGGATAGAGCTACATGTCCAGATAGTACTGATGCCAGGTATCAACGATGGTGAAATACTCGAGAAAACCATCTCTGACCTTTACCATTACAAGGAGTCCATAAAATCTGTAGCTATTGTACCTGTAGGATTAACCAAACACAGAAAGAATAAACCAAAAATAACTCCTATCGATTCAGAGTACGCCCGTAAGTTGATCAAAGCTTCCAAAAAATGGACAAAAAACTATTTCAACGTGGAAGGAAATAGATTTATTTATCTTTCTGACGAGTTTTTTCTGTTAGCAGGCCGCCCCATACCGGCAAGTAGTTACTATGGCTTTTACTACCAGATTGACAACGGGGTAGGACTAACGAGAGTAATGCTCGATAACTTTAAAAAAGATTCCAGACGATTTCCAAACAAACTAAAAAAAGACAAACGTATATTATTCATTACTGGAATGCTCGCAAAACCTGTTTTAGAAGCTTATATCCTTCCTGTTCTGAACTCTGTAGAGGGAATGAAGGTAGATGTCATAGGGATTGTAAACAACCTGTTTGGACACACAGTAACGGTCTCCGGCTTGTTAGCAGGTAAAGATATTATAGAACAAACAAAATTCATTGCTCCATATTATGATATGATAGTACTTCCTCCAAGATGTATAAATGAGGATAGCATTTTGATCGACGATGTATCAACCAAAGAAATCGAGGAAGAACTTGGAACAAAGGTAACAGTATTTGACAATGATTTCCTGAGGTTAATGGAACATGTCAAGGAATAACCCGATCGTCGCTATTGTAGGAAGACCAAATGTTGGCAAATCAACTCTGTTTAACAGATTCCTTAAGAAGAGAAGAGCCATCGTACATCCCCAGGCAGGGATAACAAGAGATAGAATCAGTGAAATTACAAGCTGGCGGGGGAAAAAATTTATAATAGTAGATACAGGTGGGCTTAACTTCAATAAGGATGTAATGTCCGAGGGCATAAAGAAACAGGTCCACTTTGCCATTGAAGAAGCCGATCTGATACTTTTTATAGTTGATGCAAAAGAGGGAATTGTTCCTGGAGATCGGGAGATCTCCGAGCTCTTAAGAAAAGCAGGGAAAAAGGTTCTCCTTGTTGTGAATAAGGCAGACAATGAAGAAATAGAGCAGCGTGCTGTTGAGTACTACGAGCTTGGCTTCGGCTCACCATTTCCAATCTCCGCAATGCACGGTAGAAACGTTGGAGATTTACTTGACCAGATACTCGATAGACTCCCCTTCGCTCCAGATGATACTGAGGAAGAAGAAAAACTAAAACTGGCAATTGTAGGAATGCCTAACGTTGGGAAATCATCAATAGTAAATGCCCTGCTTGGCAGGCAAATAAGTCTGGTCACAGACATCCCAGGAACAACAAGAGATTCTGTCGACACAGTGGTAAAATACTACGGACAGGAAATAATCCTAATTGACACAGCGGGACTAAGAAAGAAAAAATCCATCAAGGGCGACATAGAATTTTACAGTGTCATAAGAACCCTCCAGGCAATCGATAGAAGCAATATTGTGTGCGTTGTTCTCGATGCTGTAAAAGGGATGGGAAAACAAGATATCGATATAATAAGGAGTGTAGTTGACAAGAAAAAGGGGATGATGGTTGTGGTCAACAAGTGGGATCTGATTGAAAAAGAACCTGATACAATGGCTAATTATCAACAAAGCCTGATAGCGAGACTAAATATTCTAAAGTACTACCCCGTTATCTTTACTTCAGCGCTTACAAAGAGGAGAATCTTCCAAATTTATAAAAGAGCTGTAGAAATTCATGAAAATCTCAACAGGAGAATATCAACAGCTGAACTAAACGACTATATGTTTAGAATACTGAAAGAAACTCCACCTCCAACCTACAAGGGAAAGTTCATAAAAATAAAATATGTTACTCAAGTAAAAACAAACCCTCCGGTCTTTGCATTCTTTTGCAACGATCCAAAGGGCATAAAGGAAGACTACAGGCGATTTCTGGAAAACAGACTCAGAGAAGTCTTTCAATTTACTGGAGTCCCTTTAACCCTTGTTTTTAAAAGGAAGTAGGTTTGCTTAAAAAAGCACATAGAAGCTTTCTTATCATTATACTTATAGGTAAAGTTCTTGCTACCACCAATGGGGCAGCCCCGTTTCGGAAAGAAGAGAACCTAAGGATAAAAGATGATCTGGCAGTATTTCCATTAATCCGCGAGGCTATACAAAAAACATCTGAACGCCCTTCCCTTCCCTTTGCCATAACATCAGGAGAGGGGCACTTCAAAATCCATTATAGTCTATCAGGGTATGATTCAGTAAGCGTATTAGACGAAAATCTGGACAGCATCCCCGACTATATCAACGAAGTAGCAAGAACTGCAGAAAGAGTATATAAAATTTTAATTGACACCCTGGGTTTCAATCCTCCCCCCGTAGATGGAATTGACGGTAATGAAATAGACATTTACGTGGTAAACCTGGGGGGTAACTACTATGGGCTGACATTCCCTGAATCGGAAGTTACTGATACCCCCCAGAAAGCAGATTATACCTCTTACCTGGAAATTGATAATGATTACGCTGAATCATCATACAATTCGAAAGGGCTGGATGGACTCCACATAACAATCGCTCATGAATTCTTTCATATGGTCCAACTGGGATATAACTATTTTATGTCCAACAACCTAAATCAATATGGAGACACATATTTCCTCGAATGGAATTCCATCTGGTTCGAAGAGAAAGCCTACCCAGAAGTAAATGACTATCTTTATTACATCTCATCCTTTTTTATCAATCCATCAAAATCAATATGGACAAGAGACTACTGGTATTCTCTCGGGATATTCTTGAAATTCGTGCTGAACAAATATGGGGAACATACCCTCGTGAAAGTATGGGAAAAAATGAGAGATGAAAATAAATATGCAATGGATGCCTTTAACGAGGTGATGGAAGAACTTAATACAAATATATTCGATCTATGGAATGAATTTTTTACAGTTATTTATTACTCTGATGGAAAATTCTTACCCGAGAAATCCCTGACCCCAGACGCAGAATTTTTTCCTGAGCTTAACTATAGCTTTAAATTAAAATTCCATAGAGATGATAACACCCTCTCTGTAACTGGGAGAATTTCTCCATGCGGAACTCTCCCAGTTCTTGTAACTTTCAGTGGAAATCAATTTACATACTTAAAGGATTTTAAAGGGAATCTAAAACATTCTATATCGAGGTTTTTGCTCGACAGATATTTATATAGCGATGTTACAATGTTACTGAAATGGTACGATGATATCTTTATTGGAGACACAAGACTCAAAGACACCCTCGCAATCTTTATAACAAACGCCAATATTGATTCAAGTATTCAGGTCTCTTTTGGAATAGTTAAAAGTGAAGAAGAACCTGAGGGTAATAGCAGAATAGTAAGTATTTATCCCAATCCAATCCTTCTTAATATAATAGATAAGTTAAACATAGAACTGGATATCAGAAAAAGATACAAAAATATGGAAATTTTGATATACGATCTCCTGGGGAGACAAATTTATAGAAAAAAATATGGGGAAGAATATCTTGGCCTTGGACAGATGTCGTTTGAGGTTGATGTGAACAAACTCTCACAGAAAAATATTTCATCCGGGGTTTATATTCTGTGTATAACTCTCGATAATGAAATTCTATCAAGAAAAATTACAATCCTTAAATAAATGACAAAATACACCATCAGTAAAGAGTCACAACACCATGAAAAAATCGTCGATTCTAGATTTTTCGGATATGTCTTCCCGGCAAAAAACCGAGAGAACGTCGATAGGATTTTAACGAAGATAAAAAAGGAACACCCTAAGGCTACTCACATTTGCTGGGCATGCAGATACCTCAACGAATCTAACGGTCAGATAGAGTACTATTTTTCAGATGCTGGCGAGCCCACAGGGACAGCCGGGAAACCGATCTTAAAAGCAATAGAGAACAAAAACATTATTAATGTTATGTGCGTTGTTGTAAGATATTTCGGTGGCACAAAACTTGGCAGGGGTGGGCTCGTGAGAGCATATGGAGGAACAGCCACAAAGACAATAGAAAAGGCTGAAATTATACCGTATGAAAAAACTGTCCATCTTAAGTTTCGGTCTAGCTATAAGCTCTATCCAATGTTAGAAAAATTTTTAAGAAATACTTCTATCGCTTTTGAGACTACCTACAACAATGACAATGTGATATTTAATATTCCTTCCCTCCCTGAATCTCGCCTCGACGAAGTAAAAAACAAAGTAATACAACTGGGATGTACACTCATAAAATAAAAATCCTGCAATGGCAAAGTGAGATTAGCTGGAACCCAGCTTGCCACGGTGGGTGCCTCCCGGACGGTTCAAGCTTCCTCGACAAGGAGGCATGCTTTCCGCGCCCGGAGAAAAGCTCCCTATTCGTTGATGTTGGTCCCAGTAATACAGCACTTTACCATTGCAGGAAATTTGACAAAGAACGCTAACTACAATTTTAATATATGCAAGGATTCCATTAAGTTCAAGTGGCAAAATAAAAAATCCTCATCTTGCGCAGGCACTAGGATGAGAAAACTAAAAAAACCGGGGATATTACTTTTTAAGCTCTTTAAATGTCCAGGGGGATATACATTTGCAGACACAATTAATTTGACACCGTACAAAATTGCTCCCGCCTTTCTATATCCCTATCTCGTAACTCAAAGATACATATAAACTTGCTCAGACACTCTTATCTTTTAAATTTTGAAAAACTTGTTAGCTAATAATGCTAACAGATTTTCTAATAACTAAACGAGTAGGAATCACTATTTTGTGAACAGTATTTCCTTTGTCATAAGAATTCTCTTTCGAACCTATTTGGTTAATCAAGAGTTTTACAGCTATTTCTCCCATCTCTGCTTTTTGCTGAGCAATCATAGT
>QNCQ01000040.1 GCA_003645825.1 Fidelibacterota bacterium | reverse complement strand
GTTGAGTATTGGGGAATGAAATTTTATGAATACTTATACAGTAATTTTTCGAATTTTTCAGTGTTTTTATAGAGATTAAATTTCTCGCATACTTTTTTCCGAGCATTTTTACCAAGTTTTTCTCTTACATCGGGATTGTAATAAAGGTATTTTATTTTTTCTGCAAGTTCAAAAGGATTTCGAGGTTCAACTAATATTCCATCAACATTATTGGAAACTAACTCTGGAATTCCAGTTATATTTGTGGCTATTACCGGTAATTCCATTGCCATGGCTTCCATGAGGGCTATTGGAATTCCTTCCGATAAGCTTGGCAGTACAAATATAGACGCTTCGGATAATCTTTTTTTTATTTCTCTCTGATCAACTGGGCCCAGTAATTTGATTTTTGTATCGAGGTTATTAATTGTAATTAAATCTCTAATTTTATCGAAAAGGTTGCCCCCTCCAATGATCATGCATTTGAAATCGATTCCTTCTTTATCTAATAGTTTGCAAGCTTCGATTAAATATTCGACTCCTTTTATTTTTTTCATTGCTGTGACCGAGGTGATATTAAAATTAGAGTTAATTCTATTTTTGGGTGGAGTAAAATAATTAGTATCAACTCCACAGTAGTTAACAACGATTTTGTACTCGGGTATATGGTATTTTTTTAAGAGAAATTTTTTGTTGAAGTTGGATATTGTGATAAATGGTTCTGAATGCAATATCAGTTCTTTCAATTGTGGTAAAGGGTGAAGAACTAATTCTGAGCCATGTCCTGTGCAAGAAAATGGGATGTTATAAAACCTGGAGGCAAGGTAGGCTTTTAATGCATTGTTAGAAGCAAAATGTGCGTGAATTCTGTCAAAGTTTTCTATCCCCATTTTCTCATACTGCGATACGAATCGGAGAGAGTCTATTTTCCCTAAGTATTTAAATGAATCTTTTAGATGGGATATTGCTTTTTTTTTGTATTTAATGAGAAGCTTTAATAAGCTTGTCCAGAATATTTTTTGTTTTAAATAGATGATTTTGAATAGCAGGGATTTATTTAATATTTTTTCACCACCCCAGACAGATATAACTTTTATTTGATGCCCTTTTTTAGCTAATAGAATCATTTCGTCGTGGGCGACATGTTTGTGTTTACCTGGATAAAACATCAAGAAGTGACATATCTTCATTTTGAATATTCATCCCCTATTTAAATATGCTTCAGCCACCTCAGTCCCACGACTGTATTTTGGAATAAATTTATTCAATAAAAGGTTTCCTAAAAATCTATTTTTATTTAATCGTTATGAGACCTTCTCCCAAAACCGTTAGGAAGGCTGTTTTTAACATATGGAAAATTCTAGAGATAGGTGACGTGTAAAGCCTTACAGTTTCTTCCACGAGAGAATGGCGTATTAGGTTTAAGAACTCGGTGCTTCTTTGTGTTTCCATTTTTCTCATGCGCCATAATATAGCTCTTGCGATGGGGTATTGTAAGAACCAGTGTGTCGAGTTTTCTCGTGTAAGTAATGAGAGTAGTTTACTTGAGGAAGGTCTTGTTAGTATCTCATCAAGTTTCCGTGGGGTTTCTCCCGGTATCAGCTGGTACAGGTGAATGAAGAATGTATGGAGTTTAGTTTGTTTGAGAGAGGTATAAAGCTGCTTTATGGTTTCTGGTTGTTTGATCGTTCCGAGCAGAAAGTAGAAGTCGAGGAAGTCTCTCATTGGGAGTGGTGGAAAATCGTTGTGATGGAAAAACATGTGAAAAATTCGGTATATAAGACAGGAAACTGTATCTGGTATTCCTAACCTGATTTCATTAATGGTTACTTTGCTGGAGTTTTTAACAAGAAGTTTAATTATTTCGTTTTCATCCTTATTTGACTGAAAAGGATAAAAATGAAGGTCTATCGTTACAGTTCTTTCATGATTTTGTATAGTTACTCTTTCATACGAATGATCAATAATGTGGTAGTTGCTAACAGGAGTATTTAAAATTTCAGCTTTGTACCTTACTGGAAAGAGTAAATCTATATCCTGTGAAATGTATCCATCATAATCCATCCAATAGGGATTTAGAAGATGGATTCCTCCTTTAAAAATTATGGGTTTGTATTTTGAAGTTAGTTTGATGAATTGTGTTAACTCTCGCTTAAAAATTTTGGATCTGAGAATATCGGTTTGCCTTAGTACATATAACTCTCTTTCGAGGTTAGGTATTAGTATTTTTATGTTAGCTCTTTCGAGAAGATATGAAATGAATGGCAGAATTTCATTTTCCCGTGCGAAGTCTATAAAGTTTTGCCATTGCTGTTTACTCAGCTGGATTGGCTTTTTTTGTATCAGGTTGAATATTATTTTTGCATACTTCATTGTTAAATCTGGAGAAAAGGGAAGATGGTTTTGAATATCTGGTTTATCTCGAAATGAGTGAGACCTGATTTGGATGCCAGATCTTTTAAGTCGGTAATGGTGTTTATCCCATTTACATTGTTTAGAAGATTTTTTAGAATTTCCCCCTTTTTAGATAGTGTGGGTGGATGATCGGCGTGCAAATTTTTCTGGAGTTGGTCAAGACTGAATAAAACGCTCTTAAATGTATTGTAATCTTGGGTACTATTTTCGGTTTCTATACCCCATTTGAAGTGAATTTCTCCGGTATTTTTTGATTCGATAGAGTAGAGATACAGGTGAACTTTCTCCCCGGCTCTGACTTGGACGGGATGCCTGAAGGGGAAAAACATCTGTCCCCAGCTTGAGGGACTTTCTTTAGGGGAGTTGGTAAAATATTGTGTGGGAGTAAAGAAACAATCCCACCACCCTACAATTCCATGTAATATTGAGTCTTTTTTTATTTCCACTTCATTGTCAAAGGAAAATATGAAGTCGTTTTCCGATGATAATTTAATTGATTTTATCAAGATCTCTTCTGTTAATATTTCAGGTACTCCTTGTTCCACATAGTGAGGTTGGTTGAATATCATCTCTGTGGTATGATCCCAGTTGATGTCGTAGAGGATGTCATTGGTATTCCGCCAAAGGTCTAAGGAAGTGTGGAAAGAGAAAAACTGACAGGCTGCCATTTTAATGTCAATTTGTTCAGGGATAAATTTCCCCCCTGCTTTTAGAAACCGTTCTCTTGCATCAAGGATCACATCCTTTAATCCGGGATAGAGAAATATGGGCGTGTAATCTTCCATGATTATATAATCTGCTTTCTCTGGGAGCTCTACACTGGTAGAATGTCCTTTAATAAAGACTATTCTGTCCTCTAAGCTGTTTCTTTTTGCTATTACTTTGGCAACTTCTATAATATCCTTTTCTTCGATAGCGTAGACCTTTTTTGCTCCTGCCATTGCGGCAAAAAAAGCGTATGTACCCAGAGCAGTGCCGATCTCCGCAATGGTGGTATCGCGGTTGGTCAACTCCTGTATTGCTTTCCTGAAGGCAATTACCCGTCTTTTATCGTTTAGCAATTCTCTATATTCCCTTATCATGGATGATCCCCCGTTAGTTTCTCTATTAGGTAGATTGTCTCGGCCTTATTGAGATTTAAAGGATGCTTTATTTTAAGGTGGTAAAACCTTATGGTTTTTACGAGATTTTCTAAGATATTCAGGAGTTTTTTTCTTAATCTATATGGGTTGTATATAAATGGGAGTATATTTTGTATTACTTCTGTCTGGCTCATTTTTCTTATAGAAATTGTCCTGTTTTTTGTCAAAAAGAAGGCTTTCGAGATAGGGTAGGATTTGATCTTCGAGATTTTTTTCAGGCAGTTGGGATTTATAAAGGCCAGATCCTCACTTATTTTGTATTTATTGCAATTATGAGGGAGGAATTTTTCTAACTCAAGTTCGTTCTTCAGAATAACATTCCTTATGAGTGGGGTTACCTGGTAGTTTTCTATATTCAGGAGGGCAAACTCGTCCCCAGCAAATTCCCAGCCCTGGCTGGTGAGAAACAGGCTGATGGTAGTTTTACCTGTACCAGAGTTTCCAATAAAAAGGTAAGCAGAATCCTGGAAAATCACACAAGCCGAATGCAGGATTAATTTATTTCTGTTTGCTTTGAGAATGTCCTCAATGATTCTGGATTCAAGGGAGTAGACTATATTATGTAGTTTGCGATTTCTGTTTATAATTTTATTTTCTTTTATCAGGAGATATTTTTCTTTTTCTTTCTGGATAATGTATTTTTTGTTAAATCCGTTACTCTGCTGGCGTAGATGGGAGGAGAAGATGGTATTTTCTATGGTGTCCCTTATTTCATCCGGGAACTGGATGCCTATTTTTAGCTTTTCTGTCCAGAGACATAGGGTTCTCATTTATTATTTTCTATTAATCCTTCTTTTAAGAAGTGTTCCAATGTGGACGCTACAAGTTTTTCGGGAGCATCTTCAAATTCATCAAAATCTTTTCTGATGAAATCTATTATTTTATGAAGTGTCTTTTCCCCATCACAGAGTGTCCATATATACGCAGCGGTGTTATTAAGTGAGTAGATTTTTTCGCTTTCTGGGTCGTATAGAACCATCCCATCTTCGAGCTCCTTTTCGAGGATGACCTTTTTCTTTTTTGGGCGAAAGTTAGCAGATATTTTCATATCTTTATACTCCAAGTTTTACGGACTTGAATTCTTTTTCTATCTTTCTGAGCTGTTTTTCTTCTTCTTTTTCTATAATGGGTATAGATTGAACTATGCCGCAGAGGAGCCAGTACGGCTCCATTATTCTCACTATGATGAAGGTATTTGCCCCTATGGAATGAAATATCATGGCGATGGTGCCAATGTAGAACCCCTGGGATATTGCTTTTAAGAAAGGTATTTTAGATTCCCTTTCTATTTTTTTTGTCTGTTTCAGAATCATGTAGAGAAGATAAGTAAAGGTGGCAAGTCCTACGAAGCCTGTTTCTATCATCACCCGAATAAATTGAGCATCCAGAAACCTCCAACCAGCTATGCCATATCCAAACACAGGGTGCTTTTTTATATCTCTGAACGCTAATTTCCAGCTTCGGAGCCTTTCTGAAGCGGATGGATCGAGAACAACTCCACCTGGTAATTCTTCTTGAAGGGTTCTTGCGTATCCTCTCTGCTCCTGGAAGGTATATTTTACCCTTTCGATAACAGACTTGGGTAGTATATAAGGAGCTGCGAGTATGAAGGATACAATAAAAGCAAGGATAATATATCTTCTTTTACTAATGATAATGTAGCTAATGATGACCGGGATTGTGGCGACCCATGAGCCACGGGAATTAGTTAGTGCAAGAGGGATAATGGATAACAAAGTTACTGCAGAAACAGCACGTCTTAATTTAGGCCGTGGAAAGACTTCGGGATTAAGTACAAGGCTCATATTCAGGGACATGATGAGGACGATATAGCCACCCAGGGTGTTAGGTTCTCCTTCTTCTCCTTCGAAGGGCGCTGTTAATCTCTGCCCGGTAGGAATTTGCATCATGGCTATAATGATGACTAAGAGGAATGTTATTAAAAGTGAGGTTATAAATCTCTCGATTTGTTTTCGTGAATTTACCTGATTGGCTACCATAAAGTATACCATAAAGTATTCAATATATTTGAGGATGAAGAACATTCCCGTTGCAGGTTTTACCCTTCCAGCGAGAGCTCCGAGGGCTGTGGAAATGAAACAGGCGGTTAAATAATATGCTATCGGTTTATTTAACGGGGTTTTTCTGAATATTCCGAGCTCTTTATAGATGGCTGTTTTGGCAAGCCATGTGAATATAATAACAGAAAGAATAAGGTCGTCAATTCTTATTGTTATTCCTTCGCCTGTTGTAGTTCTGGAACCAAACTCTGGAGAGAGTAGCATAGAAAAAATTAGAATATAGATTGCGAAGTCTGTATTTATAAATGTAAATATTAAAACGCCTCCACCAATTGCTGCTGCAATTGCATATATGGGATGTATTTTGATAAGGATAAAGGCGATTATAAGGGTTATCGGGATTGTAAGGAATAAAATCAGCCTGTTTATTTGACTCTCAAGCAGATGTGTCTTCGGCACTTATTTTACCTGCTGCTTTTCTGTGTTTTGCAGAATCTCTAAATATTTTTTTTGCCAATTAGTATCAACTTTTGCCCGATATGTTTCTTCATATTTTTTTCTGATGTTTGTTTCGACTCTTACGGCTGAGCCCCTTATGACCTTGACTGATTTAAAAGCTTCTTTTCTTACATTTACTATGATTGTTTCAAGAAGCACAGGAAATTTTATAGTCATGAAACTAATGATGAATGCTGATATTATTGATATTGGCAAAATGTAAATTAGAATCGTCTTTTCAAAATACGATAGCTTTTTCTTTTTTTTCCTTTTATGATATTTTTTCATTAGTATGACTCTATTCTATTAGGTTCAGGGATAGATATGGCGTTATCGACATTGCAAAAACTTCAGCATATTTTCGGTCTTTAAATCGCCCGATATAAGTTTCGTATTTTAGTGGATTTCCAGTCATGTCAGTTTTTGCAATTATGAAGGCGTAATCTTTGCTGGGAAGACTTTTCAAGTATCTTTTTGCTTCTGGTAATGATTGAAAAGTTCCGAGGAGTATTGAGTAAGGAAGTTTAATAGGGATGAATCTGCCTTCGATCCCGAGAAACATCAGCTTTGGGGCGAGTCCTTTTGCTTCCTGTGAAGTAGGGAAATTCCCAATGCAGATGAGATATTTTTCGAAGCCGGCGATTTTAAAATTGGGTACAAGGTAAGCTTCTATTTGCTTTGATTTCAGGGAGTTCAGGAATTGCATTGCCTCTTTTTTAGTTGAGAAGGAATTTATTACCAGTACGTAAGGGTTTTCTGTGCTCACGATTCTATTGAGTATCTGAAGGGACTCGTTTAATGTTAACTTACTTTCCTGTGTGTATTTGGTAGGGGGGATATTGAATTTTTGTGATTCTTCAGGTTTGGTTACTGTGATCTGCGTTATTTCTTGTTTTCGAGTTTCTGACGTTTGTGTCTGGTAGGACAATGCAGATTCACTGGGTTTTTCTGGTATACCTGACTTTTTTCCCGAGGAAGGTAGTGAGGTAATTCTTCCAGGTTGCTGAGTAAGTTCCTCTGTTTCCGGTATTTTCCCTGATTGTATCGTGTCTTTTTGTGTCGTTACCCTTGTCTGTGTGCTGGCTGTGATAATCTTGTTTTGTTTTGATGATGTTTGTTGTTGTCCGGATTTGAGGTGATTTAGTACAAGAGCACCCATAAGGAGTATGGAAGAGAAAACAGTAAGTAAACCCGCTATTTTTAGTTTTCTGAGCCTTTTCAGGATACTTTTTTCAGGTCCTGCAGAAGGCGGTTTTAAGAATTGCCTTTCGAGATAAGCGATTACCTTGTTTTTGGTCTTTTTTTCTTCCGTTCCATAAGAATAGTAATATTCGTAGCTGTATTTATAATCTGAGTAATCGGCACTGATATCAGCTCTCATTCCATTTATAATTACTCCGAGAATATCTGCTTTTAACATGTCGAGTTGTGATTTTGCTCTTCGGAGGGTTCCTCTGGATACTTTACCCTGATAGTAAACTATTATGGTAGAGTCTACTTTTGAGCTGAGTATAGGGGCATCTGTTGCCTGGATTATAGGGCTAGTGTCGAAGATGATTATATCATACCTTTGCTTGAGTTCGTCGATTAGTTCGTCCATAAGCCTTGAAGCTAGTATTTCAGAAGGATTTCTTTCGGCTTTTCCAGCAGTTAAAATATTTAAGTATTCTATTCCAGGGATTGATTCTTCGCTCATGATATCAGTAGCCATTGTGCCGGTCATAAGATCAGTCATGGTTTTGATAGCTTCATCAAGGCTTGTTCTTTTTAAGACAATGTCAGTTAGCCCTGGTTCTCTGTCTATACCGAAGATTTTGTATATTTTGGGTTTTCGTAGATCTGCTTCTACGAGTAGCGTATTTAAACCTATTTGGGCCATCGATACTGCAAGGTTTGCTGCTATGGTGGTTTTCCCTTCGCTTGCCACTGCGCTTGTGATGGATATAGTTTTGTATCCTTTATCCATCAATCCGAAGTGCACATTGGTTCGGAGTGATCTAAATGCTTCTGCCATTGTACTTTTTGGGTTATAGTGGGAGATTATCCTTGCCTGCATTTCCAGGATATCTCTGGAGACTGGTGTGGCAATCTGACTTTCAAGTTTTCTTACGTTTTCTTCCATATCTACGTGTGGGATTACTCCCAGAACAGTTGTATCGAGTGATTTTTCAATGTCATCGATAGTTGAAAAGGTAGTGTCAAGCGTTTCCGCCACAAATGCCAGGATTATCCCCAGGATGAGCCCAATTACTATCCCGACAGCTGTAGTGGGACCTATCATTGCAGGGTTTATTGGATTGTGAGGAAGGAAAGCTGGTCTTAAAAGATAGACTTCCTGCACCATTTCGGATTTTCTTATTAAAGCTTCCTGATATTTAAGTTCCAGATCCTCATATATTTTGGTATTTACCTCTAATTCTCTTTCCAGATTGGCGAGGGTTAGAGCATGTAGGGGAAGAGCTCTATATTCTTCGTCAAGTTTTTTCCATTTTTTGTAAACGATCTTTTCATTATTTTGAAGTGCGTCACGAAAAGCTTTTAATTCTTCGATGAATCGTGATTCCGTTTCTTTTATCTGAGCTTTTAGGTCTTTCATTACGGGATGTTCTTTGGTATAGTAAAGAGAATAGGTCTGAAATTTCGTTCGTAGTCTGTTCAGTTCGCTCTGGAGGCTGGAAAGGGTTGGATTTGAGTGAGTTAACATTATTTTTATTGAGGAAACATAGATATATTCCGGGTTGGTTTCTATACTTGCGAGCAGATTGTCAATTTGTTTTATGTCATTCCGGATATTTTCGAGTTCTTTTTCGGTTTTTTCCAATTCTGTTGTAAGGCGGCTGGCCGCATTGTCAAGCGTTACAAAGCGGTGTTTTTCCCTGTATTCCCGAACCTTTCTTTGAGATTCCTGCATGGCTTTTCTGGCTTTGTCAAGCTGGGTCTTTATTGTTTCAAGTGCCTGTGTTATTTGTTTATTTCGTTCTTTGAAGCTTTCTTTTATGTATACCTTTGCCAGAGCGTTTGCAAGGTCTCTCGCCTCGCGTGGATCATGGCTGGTTGTAATGATGTTTATGATGTTCGTATATCCTTCCTGCTGGGTTTTTACTTTGTTTCGCAGATTTAATACGATGGAGAAATAACGTGGATCACTCCGTATCTCTTCGGAGCTGATACTGGAATCGATCAACCCCATGACCTGGGCTGCTTTTTCGATGATTGGATAGCTTTTTATTTCTTCTGCTCTTGTTGCAAGGTCGTTGCCGCCACTCCAATAGTAGTCGTAAAGCCCCGCTAAGGATGATGCTCTTTCTATTTTAAGGCTTGCCACTGCCTGATATATTGGTTCTGGTTTGTTCATCAGAGCGAAGATAAAACTGAAGGTTCCCAGTAGGATCACTGTGGTAATAACTATGACCTTTTTTTTCTTTATTATTCTCCAATAATCTCTAAGGTTGAGTTCATATTGTGGCATAGTTTTTAAAACCCTCCTTTTAGAGCCAATATTACAAACACTGTGGTGCTAGCAAGTCCTGCTATAGTGGTGAGCGGATATAGTTTTTCAGCCAACCTGTAGAAAAATCCTCTCTTTTTGCTGGGGACTATTATTCTGTCTCCATCCTCTAAGAATATGTTCTGTTCATCCTGGCGTTTATAAAGGAAGGTTTTCATGTTAAATTTTACTACCTGGCCGTTTGAGCGTGTGATTGTAATATCTGTTATGTCTGCATCTGTGGTTACACCACCAATTTGTGCGAGGAACTCTGCTATTTTAATATTTCCTCTTATAGGGTAGATACCAGGCCTTCTAACTTCCCCAAATACAAAAACATTCCTCGCGCTTATTTCTTTAACAATGATGTTGACATAGGGATTGCTATAATACTTTTTAGCCATTTTGGTCAGAATTTCTTGGGCTTTTTCTATGGTTAGCCCACCTAAGTGTACAAGTCCGAAAAGACTGTGGAAAATATTTCCTTCTTTGTCGATCGTGTATGTTTCAGAACGGGCACTTCCTGTTTCAAGCATTGTGGCTTCGGAGATTGTTATTTCGACGACGTTTCCGTACTGCAGAATATAGTTCTTTGAGCTTGTTTTAAAAAGTTTCTCAGGGGATAACTTTGGAACGATAACTTTGTCTCCATCTTTTAAAATAATATTTCCAGATGGATCATTAGAGAATAAATATCTTTCCATATTGAAGAAAGTGGTGTTCCCATCTGCTCTGGTTATGTAAATGCTGGATAAATCGGCTTCAGGAGAAGTTCCTCCTTCCTGAATGATGAACTCTGCTACCCTTGTCCCCGGTTGAATTACGTAAACTCCAGGCCTGTTTACTTCTCCATAAAGAAGGACCTTGATGTTTCTTTTCTGTATAATGCTGATAGACACTTTAGGATTGTTAAAAAAGCGCTTAAATTTCTCAATAAGTATTCCTTCTGCGTCTTTTAGGTTGTAGCCTGCCAACTTGACAGTGCCAATAAGCTCATGGAATATCATTCCATCTTCTCTTACTGTATATATGCTTGATTTTTCTATTTGTTTCCCGTCTATACCTATATCTATCCATATAATTTGTAT
>QNCQ01000039.1 GCA_003645825.1 Fidelibacterota bacterium | reverse complement strand
GCTTAGAAGAAGTAGCCAGATATGCTAAGTTTATCAGCTTTATAAAATCTGTGCTTTTATTCCATAGAAACACTAAAGCATACAGAAAAATATTTCAAAAGTCTAAAGGTAGGATTGAACAATAATTTCAACAAAATTCTGTTGCTTCACATTGCCAAATTGTTTGTTTTAGAGAATTTATTTCATTAATATTAGTATTGATTCAGGTTGATTTGGAAATTGAGAGAAAAATAAATAGTGAGATTCTTTATTATATCAATCATTCTGCGCGTCGTCTTGGAGAAAATCTTTTAGTCTACTATGTTCCCCCCAATCAGCAATATTCCCGGTGGTTAATCAATATATAAAAAGATACAAGGATAAAACTTTGATTTTAACAAAAAACATAAAAAAACAATGAAGGAGGAAAAAGTGAATATCTATGTTGGCAATTTGTCTCGCGAGTTAACAGAAAGGGAATTGCTGGATGCATTTCGGGCATTTGGAGAAGTCTCATCGACAAAAATTATTGTTGACAGAGATACTGGCGTTTCCAGAGGCTTTGGTTTTGTTGAAATGCCCAATAAAGAGGAAGCTGAATCAGCCATAAGCGGGCTAAATGGAAAGGAACTTAAGGGCCGCAAACTTGTAGTTAATGAGGCAAGACCACGCAGGAATAGGTTCGATCGAAGCGGACGCTATTAAGCCTTTTGTAACCGGGAGCCCTCATGGTTTAAGCTAACCTGAGGACTCCCCTTATCCCTTTGATTTTCAATGTTTATTGTTTTAGCAGGATTGAAAAAGGGATTGCTTTAACATTTGTTTTTCAGCAATATTTGAATGCCAAAATAATGCTGGAACATTAAAGTTTTCAGATTAGAATCACAATGTAATAAAAAGAAAGTTGCTAAATAATATATAGGATTGTCCAAATCCAAACGAGACTAATTATCAATAAACAGACTCAGCTTCGTACAGGATTTTTTGTTTATTAGATCCTCTTTCTTGTGATTTTATTTGCCTTTTAAACCTTCAGTTTCATTGAACCACAAGGACAATTACTACAACTTCTTTTCCGTAAGCAGTTTTTTGTCCGATACTGGGGATTCTGCAAATGTCGCACTTCTTTTTCCCCGTGGGTAGCTTGCTTTGAAACAGTACTTCTGCAAAACTTTTTCAGTGAGGAAAAAACTTGCAATGAGGTTGTCCTCTGGATCAATCGAAGACGACATTGACATTCTCGAAACCTCAAAAAACTGCTAAAAGAGGGAAAATTCACTGATTTCTACTACTGTCTCCAGTCTTTCGTTAAATTACTGTGACTCGCAATACCTTTTGAGTTCCCACCTCCATGCTACCTGCTGGATCCATTCACCATGAATGTGTTGTAATGAGCGGCACACTTTATTAATTTACCTCTGTTAGATTGGATTTCGAAAAATTTAAGGAGGGGAGATGCTCAAAAAATTATTAATGGCGTTTGTTATTCTTTTTAGTGTTGCATATTTCCAGGAAGCGGATTGGATAGATGGCCGACCTGATGGATGTACATCGATAATGGTCGGAAAACTTGCCTCCGCTGATGGGTCAGTGATAACCTCACACACCTGCGACAGTCACAGGACGCGGAGCTGGCTGAACATTGTTCCTCCAATGAAGCACAAGAAAGGTGAAATGCTAACTCTTGTCAAAAGAGTGAACTGTGATACTCTTGCAATGCCGGCCTATGCACATGTTCCCGTTGGTAAAATACCTCAGGTTGAGTATACTTACGGATTTATAAATACTGCCTATCCATGCATGAACGATCACCAACTTGCTATCGGGGAATCTACTTTTGGTGGGAGGAAATCTTTAAAATCAGATAATGGGTTGATAGACTGCCAGCAGCTCGTAAGGCTGATGCTGGAAAGATGCACCACAGCACGGGAAGCTATCAAACTTGCGGGTAAATTGCTAAAAAAGTATGGATGGATAGACTATGGCGAAGCCCTAACAATTGCAGATACAAGAGAAGTCTGGGTTCTTGAGATTGTGGGACCCGGTAAAGGAAATAAAGGGGCGATATGGGCTGCCCAGAGAGTACCAGATGACCATGTCTCTGTTGTTGCAAATGCCAGCAGAATCAGGCAGATTAACTTGTCAAACCCTGATTACTTTATGACCTCTGATAATGTCTTCCAGGTAGCGCAGGATAGTGGATGGTGGAATCCTGAAAACGGCCCATTTGAATTCTGTTATGCTTACGATCCAGGAGGACGAGTCTCCCTGGCAGCAAGACGCAGGGAATGGAGAGTCCTTGATCTCCTTGCTCCATCTCTTGGATTACATCCTGAATCGGAGAATTACCCTTTCTCGGTAAAGCCTGACACATTGGTTACCCTTGAAAAGTTGATATCCATTTTTAAAGACTACTATGAAGGAACGGATTATAATCCAATTAAGAATATCACCTGGGTAAACAAAGAGGGTAAGACAGAAATATCCCCCTTGGCGAATCCTTTTATGCCGTATGATATGCTTCCACTTTTTAAGATCAACGGTGGCTGGGGCTGGAGAGGGGAAAGAACTATAGCAAGATGGTATACGATGTACGCCACAATTACCCAGTCCCGCGAATGGTTGCCAGATGAGATCGGCGGGGTGGTGTGGCTTGCTCTGGATAATGTAGCTACTTCTATTTATGTTCCTCTGTATTGTAGCATAGAAGACGTCGCAGAGCCCTATAAGGTACCCGGCAGGGCAAAGGGGTTTACCAGAAAATCTGCCTGGTGGGCTTTTAATAGACTCGGAACCATTGCTGCACACAGATGGGGTGATATGAGATATGATATCGAAGAGGTATGGGGTCCAGTGCAGAAAGAGTTTTTAGATAATCAGGGAAAGATAGAGGAGAAGGCTTTAAAACTTTACAGGAAATCAAAAAAGAGAGCTATAAAATTCCTCACGAATTATTCCATGGACTGTGGAAATAAGGTCATTGAAAGAGCCTGGAAGCTGGGAGACGAGCTGTGGACAAAATATGATGAGAAATTTTAACTGATGTGAAAAAGCTGATCCTTGATACGGCATTATCGTTCCCTACGCTGAAAGTTTTTAATTGATTTAAAGAGATCTGTTTTATAGATTAAAAACAGACTTTTTAAAGGTTAGATAATTGTTTATAGGTAATGTGGTGTAAATTCACTGACATCACTGAAAGCAACATTTCTATGGAAATTTTGTACTCTAATTTGTCTTAAAGATTGGTATCTATATGGAGCACCTGACTATAGAACAGGCACGGGCTTTAATAAACAGGACTCTCCCCATCTCGGCCGAACTGGAACTTTTCGAACATTGGAGAAATTGCAAGATCTGTCGGGGAATATTGAAGCCCATTGTGGTGGAGAAAGCACAGGAAAAATATGAGATCTCCCAGAGTGTGATATTTTGGTATCCGTTCTACGTAGGGGATTTACAATTTCGTGTTTATTTTACCACAAAGTATATTGTTGCAGTCGGAATAGGAAAGAGAATGATATTCAACACAGAGTTTGTTCAGGTGGGCTGGGAGGAAGTTGAAAGATTTCATAGGGGGTTTCTAGATAGCTTTGTTAAGTACTTTATTTCAGGCAGTCCTGTGATCTATAAGGATATCTTTCCATTTTTTACTTCAACTTTCTTTTCAAAGACAGTGCTATACTGGACTTATCTAATCCCTCATGGGAGGACTGTCTCATATGGAGAGTTAGCCGAGTGGGTTGGGGGTCGTCGATATAGCAGAGCAGTAGGACAGGCCCTTGCCAGAAACAAATTGCCCATTCTAATTCCACGTCATAGGGTTATACAGGCAGGAGGAAAACCCGGAAACTTTACTGCTGGAGTCGAACTCAAAGTAAAACTTCTGAAGCTTGAGAAAAAGTATCTTGCAGAGCTGAAAATGGGAAAGAATGATCCTGGTAACTCTCAGACATACTAAGACCCGACGGCTTAAAGGGTTATTACTAGTACTCACAGTCCAATATTATCTGACTGGATGCGCGTCTTCAGTCGATAGCAAGATAGAAAAGATGATCAGTTACAGAGTAAATGGGGAGTTGAACAAGAGATTTGAAGCCTTCCTCCATGATAGAAACCCTGCAGTAAGAGCGAGACTGGCTTATGAGCTTTCTTTATGTGAGGATACTTCCGGTGTATCTGCTTTAAGAAAACTCTTTAATGATAGTTCACCTTTAGTGAGGAACATATCCGCTTATGCTCTCGGGAGGTTTGAAACTGCTGAAGCAAGAAAATCATTGCTTGAGAGGATAGAAAAGGAAGCTGACCCAGATGTCCTTGAAGAAATTTTTCTATCCATCGGAAAAAACGGGACAGAGGAAGATCTACGCAGTCTTGTGCTAAAGAATAAAGTTAGAGGCAAATTTCTGATGCTGGCTCTGGAAGGTTTTCTGGAACGGGGGATATATACAGAAGGGCGGATAAATTTCCTTCTGGAGAAGCTTGCCAACGGTAACTTGAGAGAGCGAGAAATGGCTGCGAGAATCCTTGTCTTTGCGAGTGATTCGGTGCGGGTGGATTTGAGCAAAAAAGTTATAGATGGTCTTTTTTCTTCACCGGGAAATAAGCTGCCTTTCTATGCGGTTTTGCTGGCTGCAAAGTATGGAAAAGTCGATAAAACTCTTCTGAAATCTGTGGTAGATAGCCCCGATCCACGCATCAAAATAAAAATGCTGTCATCTCTTAAAGGGTTCAGGACTTATAAAAGTTTCTGGAAGAGCTGCCTTAGAGACACTAATGTTTCTGTCAGGAGTGCCGCGATTGAGTACCTTTATAAGAATTGCTCTGATGTTGACAGAGAAACGCAGGCATTTATAGAAAAACAGGGTTATTCCAGTAGAGAAAGGAGTATAGTAGCTAAAGCCGTAGAATTCGTTTTTGCAAGGGGTGATATAATCGATTTGAAAAAAAAGATTGATGAGGTTCCCTTTCGTAATTTCAAAAATAACGCTGTTAGAGGGTTGTACTATAATCCCTCGCCGGACAGGGTCAAGCTATTGAAAAGTTTTCTTAACGATAAAGAACCTTCTGTAAAACGGAGTGCTTATAAATACCTGATGAAGTATTTGGTAGAAGAGTATAAATCAAACTCTGCCGATGGTCGTGCTCTTGTAGAATATATTCTGTGGGGGCTTGACAGTGCGGATCCAGTGATCGCTTTTCTCGCTCTGGATGCAGCGAGGAAAAGTGGAGTGTATTACGACGACTTTGACCCGGCGGTAATTAATGGTGCAATGCAATATGTAAAAATGTCCAATAAAGCTTTTTTTGTTGGGCTCGCAGGGATAATGGAATACATGGATTCTGATGCCCTCAAGGGAATAAAAAGAGAAGTGGATAGGTGTGGAATTGACAAGGTTAGGGATTTACTCTATTCCCGGTTAGGGCTGGATGGAAAAGAGCATGGTAGCTATGGTGTAAAGTATAAGTGGCTCAAAAGGCATGATTTCAACCCCCTAGTTCGGGTGAATACTACAGAAGGAAGTTTCATGGTGAAGTGTGATGGTTTTTTTGCTCCGGTAACTTCACTGCGTTTTATGGAACTTGCCAGAAAGCACTTTTATGATGGTGGACGAATATGGAGGGATTATGCACAGGGTATGGTGTTTTTTGGTGATACTACAGGGACAGAATTTCTCTATCCAGAAGGGATCTCCCTCGTTGAGTATTCTCCGCTGGAGTTCAGTGAGTGGACTGTAGGGGTATTAAATGCGGAGGGTCAGATTCAGGGAGCTTCATTTTTCGTTGTAACCGTACCTTCCTACGATCTTAATGGTAGATATACCCGTTTGGGGAAAGTTATTAGCGGGAAAAATGTTATTTTGGCTTTGGATGAGTTTGACAGGATACTGTCGATAGAACTCGTTAGATAAATTACCTAGTTTTTAGATCTGTAGTTATTATGAACCGTGGTTTCAGTTTTTTCTCTCCGGCGGGTGGATGTGAGACGTAAAATGGAGACGATATTCCAAATTTAATGTTCTCAAACAGATTGATTCTTATGCCCATTCCTACATCATAAAGGAAATTTTCCATCTTGAAGTTGAGAGTTCTTTGTGAGACCATTCCGGCATCTCCGAATATTACGATGTCGAAGTCCAAGATTTTAAAAAGAACCAGGTTGTATATGAATTCCATGTTCGATGTAAGTATGTTCTGGCCACTCAGGTTCCTCTTACCATATCCCCTCATGTCCCCTGAACCTTTTATCTGATAAAAGCTTGAGAAGCTGAGATTTTCGAAGTTGTTTTTCCCGAAAATGTAAAAGAGTTTTTGCCTTGGGGGTGTCCCATTAATTCTGCCATAAAAAATACGGTTTAACGCATAGATGTTTCCCACAAGTCTATACCTGACCTGGATGTCAAAGCTGTATTTCAGAAAGTTAAAATCTTTATTTGTGAACCGTGGAGTGAATCCGAAGTTCGCAACAAACATGTGCCTGAGGTATATCCAGTTGTGAAAGTTTATGAATTGCAGGTTTAGGAAGTTATACCTGCCTGTTTCCCATCTTTTTTCATCAAGGAAAGTTAAGGTTTTTACTTTCTGAGTCGTTAGTGTAATCTTTAACTTTTTATAACCCTGCATCTTGTAGAAGAAAAGATATCGTATGTCTCCAATGTAATATTCTGTGGAAACGGTGGCTTCCGATATATCGAAGTAGGATCTGGCATTCATTTCTATTCTGGGGGAACCTGGAATGATTTTTAAGTTGGTACTGTACGCAATATCGTAACCGGGGCTTTTGCTTTTTAGTCCAAAATTGACCCCTATTGCCCAGTCATTTCTCTCCTCGGCAGGAATAAATGGTCGCAGGTCAAACCAGTGAGCTCCTCTTAATTTTATACCTATCCTTGCAATGTCACGTTTATTAAAATCAAAGGTGGGGATAAAGTAGATTTGATATGCCTCCGGTTCAGGAAGACTAAAGAAAGGAGTAAGCTTTACTGGTTTTGGAAATCTGTTGTTTCTTCTATCTATATCTTTGTAGTCTTTGTATGGATCTATAACAACTTTTCTTAGAGGAGTTTTGCTTGAAATGAATATGGTATCCCGGGGGGAATTGACGGTATCGGTAATGAAAAGAGGGGTATTATTGTTTTTGAAGTATATCTTTAGTTTGATAGGGGCTGACATACCAAGGTTATGTTTAACCTCAATGGAATTCAGAAAGTGCGAGTTCTTTTTTATTGAAAGGAGATTTTGTATGCTCACGTCTATTCTTCTTTTCTGGTAAATCAGATCGGTAATAAGGGTATCCGATATCTGAGGGTTATTGGCCGCTACGAAATGGATAATATCCCCCCTTATATTTTTGCTTCCGTAAAGGTTATTGTACTCCTGCAGGGTCCCGAAAAATTTATCCTCGCCAAGCAGATTAATAATAGTTTTGAGAGACTCATAGGTTCTGATTTCGGCAATCTCTTTTGTGATGGGAAGAAAATTTTGTGTTGAGGTGATGAATATCTCGTTTCCCTGGGGGTGAAATTTATCCAGACTGCTGACAATGTATCCTATTAGTTTGCGGTATATCTTTTCCTGAATATTAGGAGTGTAGGTTATTCCAGTTTCCTTCAGATAGGTTTTAACAAGGTATAGTTCAAGCCCAGGAGTGAATAGTTCATTTCCCAGCTTGATTGTTTCAAACGAAATGTACTGTTTTGCCATAGAGTGAATGAAACTTTCCACCGAAAAGAGGTAGCCTCTTTTTATTTTCATTAGTTCCGAATGAGGGATCAGGATTACTCCAGGCAGAGAGATGAAATCAGGCAGATTGTGGACAGAAATTGAGATGCAACTTCTACTTCCACTGACTTTTGTGCTCATCCAGGAATCAAAATCCTTTACCAATTCCGCAATCCTTTCTACAGTTTCTTTTCGCTTGGATAATGGGAGGATGTACACGTCTATATTCGGGTAGTGTTTTGTTATGAGTTTTCTTTCTGAGGAGAGGATTATTGTAAAATATTTTTCCCGGCATTTTTCAAAATGCACGAAGACTTTTGAATTATTCCAGTGTTTTTTAATTATTTTTGAAGAACCTATAACGGCGTATCCTGAGTCAACTGAAAAAGTAACGTCAAAACTGCAAAAGAAGTCTCTATTTTTGAATTTATCTCCTGCCAGAGAGTTGATATCAATTTCCGGATAGAAGGAGTTTAAAATATACAAGTCACCTTCTTTTACAGGTATTTCAGTGAGGGTTCCATTTGGTATGTACAACAAATATTCTATATTTATTTCCAGCTTATTTTGATTATATCGAGTAGGCAAATAAATAAGGGAATCATTTATAAAAATCGGTTTTACGCTCTTACTTCGAACTTTAACACTTTCTATTTTCATATACGGGGGTTCCTCAATTCTTGCCTCGGCAGAATGAAAACTTTTAGTATTTATATTTTTGTATCTATTTGGTTTTAGGAGTAGTACGATGGAATCAGCAGAATCAAAGTTGCTTATTGTAATGTAGCAGTCTCCAGTAAGCAAACTATTTGCAGTATTTAGCTCAACGTCTAATCTATAATGAACATCGAGGGGGCTATTATCTCCACGTGCTATATTGAAAACTGATAATAAAAATAAGAAAAAAATATACTTTTTTGAGTTATTGAATTTAACGCCTGACCATTCGAACATCAAAATTCATCAAGTTCGAAAATTCTCGATTAGTTTCAAGAACTCCTGTTCGCTTAGGATTTTCACTCCTAGTTGCAGGGCCGTATTGTATTTTGAGCCGGGATTCTCCCCTACAACCACATAGTCGGTTTTTCTACTTACTGAGGATGTTGCTTTCCCTCCTAGCCTCCTGACCGTTTCCTCTGCTTCTTCTCTTGTCATTGAGGACAGTGCTCCAGTAAAAACAAAAACTTTTCCTGCAAATGGAGTCTTTCTTTTTTCCTTCTCGGGTTCTTCTACAACTACACCACCTTGAAGGATTTTTTCAATCGTTGCAACGTTTGAATCTTCCTGAAAAAAGTTGTAAATGCTTCGGGCTACAATGGGTCCTATCCCTTCAATGTTTTCAAGCTCCTCCATAGAGGCGTTTTTTATTTTCTCGAGATTTCCAAAATGATTTGCAAGCAGATTTGCAGTATGCTCCCCCACGTTTGGTATTCCAAGGGCATAAATGAATCTAGCAAGTGTGGTTTTTCGGCTTCTACCAATAGCATCCAGAATGTTCTGTGCTGACTTGGCAGCCATTCTCTCAAGCTGCAAAATATCGTCTTTTCTTAGAAAATAAAGATCAGCTACATTTTTAATTATTCCCTTATCCACCATCTGATCTATAATTTTGGTTCCGAGTCCTTCTATATTCATTGCCCTTTTTGATGCAAAGTGCTCTATGCTTCCTTTGAGTTTGGCTGGACAGCTTATGTTCTGACAGCGGTGGGCTGCTTCACCTTCCTCTCTTACAACTTTGCCCCCACAGATAGGACATCTATCAGGAATTTTGTAAGGTTTTTCCTTGCCAGTTCTCTTCCCTGGAATTACTTTCACCACCTCAGGGATAACATCTCCCGCTCTTTCAACAAATACCCAGTCCCCGATTCTTATATCTTTTCTTTCCACTTCATCTTGATTGTGTAGCGTCGCACGAGACACTACAACTCCACCTATGTTCACAGGCTTCAATATAGCTACAGGGGTAATTATTCCTGTTCTGCCAACACTGGCTTCGATGTCGATAATCTGAGTTACTTCCTGACGGGGTTTAAACTTACCTGCAATAGCCCATCTTGGGCTCCTTGTTTTAACCCCTAATCGGGTCTGGTGCTCAAAAGAGTTTACTTTGATTACAATACCATCTATTTCGTATGGAAGAGTATCGCGAAGCCCCTCCATCTGTCGATAATATTCCAGTATCTCGTCGAGGTTTTTGCAGAGTTTGATATGAGGGCTGACTCTTAGTCCCCACTTAGGTAGGGTCATCATGAACCCGTAATGAGTATCAAACGCAAATCCCTCACAGGTGCCAAACCCATAGCAGAAAATATTCAGCGGCCTTGAAGCAGTGATTGAAGGATCAAGCTGACGCACACTCCCGGCCGCAGCATTTCGCGGGTTAGCGAATAGTGGCTCCCCCCTTTTTTCTCTTTCCTTATTGAGTTTGTTAAAATCCTCTTTATTCATATAAACTTCACCCCGCACTTCAATTAATGGCGGCGGCGGAACCTGGTCCCTCCTGAGGGAAAGAGGAATGGAGCGGATAGTTTTAAGATTCTGAGTAATGTCCTCTCCCGTTATTCCGTCACCTCTAGTGGAACCTGTGACAAGTATCCCGTTTTCATACACCAGCTCTATAGCGAGTCCATCGATCTTAGGTTCGCAGACAAACTCTACCTCTTCGCCAGGGAGATTTCTTTCCACTCTTTCAACAAACTCTCCTATTTCATTTTCATCTACAGCATTATCCAGGCTCAGCATTGGAATGCGGTGAGGTACGGTGTTGAAAGCTTCTAATGGTTTCGCCCCCACTCGCTGGGTCGGAGAATCAGGGGTTTTGTATTCCGGATATTTCTCTTCGAGTTCCTGCAGCTCCCTGAGGAGTCTATCGTACTCTGCGTCACTTATTGTTGGATTGTCGAGGACATAATAATTATAATTTGCTTCATTTAATATATTTCTAAGTTCCTCAATCCGTTTTTTTATGTCCTCCATAATCCCCTT
>QNCQ01000038.1 GCA_003645825.1 Fidelibacterota bacterium | reverse complement strand
GTGATCGAGAGGCCGGGAGATCTGGCAGGAATGCTCACAAACCTTTCATACAGAGATGTATTCTTTATCGACGAGATTCACAGGCTAAACAATGTGGTTGAAGAATATCTCTACTCTGCAATGGAGGATTTCAATATAGATATAGTGATTGATAAAGGACCAAATGCCAGAACGATACAGATAAACCTTGAAGGTTTTACTCTTGTTGGAGCTACGACAAGACTCGGCCGTATTACCTCCCCTTTGAGAGACAGGTTTGGGGTTGTTTTGAGACTTAATTATTATACCCCTGAAGAACTTTACAAGATCGTACTTAGAACTGCAAAAATACTGGACATAGAAATAACTCCTGAGGGTGCAGAAGAAATCGCAAAGAGAGCAAGGGGAACCCCAAGAATAGCCAACAGAATCTTGAAGCGGACTCGGGATTATGCCCAGGTCAAGGCCAACGGCATTATAGACCTTGAAGTAGCAAAAAAATCCCTGGAAATGCTGGATATTGATGAGATAGGACTGGATTCTATGGATAGAACTATTCTCCTTACAATTCTTGATAAGTTTTCAGGAGGACCGGTGGGTTTAAACAGCCTCTCCGTTGCGATAGGGGAAGAACCTGAAACTATAGAAGATGTATACGAACCGTATTTGATTCAAAAGGGGTTGATTAAAAGAACTCCCCGTGGGAGAGAAGCTACCCCGAGAGCATATCAGTATTTTAACAAAATAGGGAAAAGCTATCAGGGTAGATTATTCAAATAATAAATTGCAGGAGGTTTAATGAGACTATCGGATTTCGATTATGAACTGCCAGAGGAGCTAATAGCTCAGTATCCATTGGAAAAGAGAGATCATTCGAAGCTAATGGTGGTTCACAGGAAGGATGGGAAAATCGAACATAAACGTTTTTACAATATCATTGAGTATCTGAGACCTGGGGATCTTATAGTAATAAATGAAACGAAAGTATTCCCAGCAAGACTTTTTGCTGTAAAGGATAGAACAGATGCGAAGGTTGAGGTGTTTTTGCTTCGGGAGCTGGAAAACAACCTCTGGGAAGTACTTGTAAAGCCTGCAAGAAAGGTCAGGATCGGGAACAAGCTGACCATAGCAGAAGGAGTACAGTGTGATGTGATAGACAATACCGTTTCTGGCGGAAGAGTTGTGCGGTTTGTGAATATCTCTCGTGAGGAACTTTACAAACTTATTGACGAGGTTGGCCAATCTCCCCTTCCTCCTTATATTAAAAGAGATCCAACGCCGGAAGATAAAAAAAGATACCAGACTGTATACGCCAAAAAGAGAGGAGCAGTAGCAGCTCCTACGGCTGGACTTCACTTTACAGAGGAGTTGCTCGAGAAAATCAAACAAAAAGGGGTGAAGGTTGCTTCCATAGTACTCCATATTGGACTTGGAACGTTTCGTCCTGTTACTGTAGAGGATCTTTCCAGACACAGAATGGACTCTGAGTATTTTGAGGTTTCTCCTGAAACAGCTCTTGCAATAAATGAAGCAAAAGAAAAGGGAAAAAGAATAATCGCCGTGGGAACAAGTGTAGTCAGGTGTCTTGAAACCGTTAGCGTTTCCGGTTTCCAGATCAGCCCCAAGCGAGGGTGGACTGACAAATTTATCTATCCGCCATATCAATTCAAGATAATAGATGCAATAATAACAAATTTTCACCAGCCCAAGTCCACGCTCTTAATGATGGTCTCTGCTTTTGCAGGGCATGAGTTGATAATGAAAGCATATCAAGAAGCAATAAAGAATAAATACAGGTTTTTCAGTTTTGGTGATGCAATGTTAATCCTGTAACATCACTAAACGGTATGAGAGCTACTGCAGCTATCATTGTAGCCGGGGGCAAAGGTAAGCGAATGAAAAGTTCCATACCAAAGCAATTTATACCTATTTGCGGGAAACCTATTCTTTACCATACGATAAAAAACATTGCTGTTCCGGAGTTCGTGGAGGAGATTATCCTTGTGCTTCCCGAGGAATATATGGGGTCTTCTATTCTAAATTCATGTATCCCGGAGGATCTTCCTGTCCCGATTAGATTCCAGAAAGGAGGAGCCGAGCGGCAGGATTCAGTTTTTAATGGACTTCAAGCCCTGAGTGAGGGTGTAATGACTGTCCTGGTTCACGATGGCGTGCGGCCATTTGTTAGGAAGATGTTTCTTAAAGCCTGTTTGGATAAGCTTGAGGACTCTGATGGTGTGATACCTGTCATCAGGATGAAGGACACCCTAAAAAAAATCAAAGACGGCTTTATAGAGAACACGTTGAATAGAGAGGAAATAGCGGGTGCACAGACACCCCAGGTTTTCAAAAAGGATGCTCTTATTCGTGCCTATCAATATGCATTTGAAAACGGCCTCTACGGTACTGATGATGCTTCTTTGGTTGAAGTGGCTGGTGGAAAGGTTCGTGTGGTAGAAGGTGATGAGATAAATATAAAAATAACGACACCGTTTGATGTCGCACTTGCAGAGTGGATTTTAGAAAAGGGCTTTTTTAATGAAAAATCTTAGAGTGGGAAACGGTATTGATGTACATCCTTTTAAGAAAGAAAGGAAGCTTGTACTGTGTGGGGAGCTGATTGAATACGATTATGGGCTGGACGGACATTCAGATGCGGATGTGGCAACCCACGCTATAATCGATTCCCTTCTTGGAGCTTCCGGCCTCGGTGATATAGGGACACATTTCCCGGATTCTTCGGCCGAATATAAGGATATTTCAAGTTTGCTCCTTCTTAGGCGAGTCAAAGAAATGATAGAGAAAGCCGGCCTTGATGTGGTAAATGTTGATCTTACGATAGTAGCTCAGGCTCCCAAACTCTCAGGCTACATAAGCGCGATGAGAAAAAACATTGCAAGCATCCTCGAGGTAGACCAGGATATGGTTTCAATAAAAGCAACTACCACCAATGGTCTTGGTTTTATTGGAAAAGGAGAAGGTATAGCGGCATTTGCTACGTGTCTGTTAAGAGAGAAAAATGGATAGCTTTTTATACACTTTTGAAAACTTTCCGATTTCCCTGGTGTACATAATTCTTTCGGTTTTGATGTTTATGGAATATATTACTCCTTTTGTTCCGGGCGATACTTTTCTCGCTTTTTCTGCCTATCTCGCGGGAATTGGAATATTAAGTCCTGAAGCTACATTCCTTATGGCTATCATTGCTAACATTCTGGGATTCAGCACCATATACTATGTAGCACACAGATGGGGAAAATACTTTCTTGAAAAAAGGAATTTCAAGTTTCTGCCTTACGAGAAAATACAGAAGACGGAATTTTATTTTAAGAAGTACGGGTACTGGCTTATTTTGATAAACAGATTCCTTCCTGGGACAAGATTCTTCATTACTCTGACCGCTGGTCTGTGCAAGATGAATTTCAGGATAAGTCTTTTTTTGAATACTTTGAGTGTAGCCTTGTGGTCAGGTTTGCTACTTGGTCTTGGGCTCTTTGTGGGAAAGAACTGGGGACAAATCAAAGTAATACTTTCGAGGTATAATCTATATGTTACCCTGGGAATAATAGTGGTTATAACAGCCCTTTTTATTTATAAGCTGACAAGAAAGAAGAAAACTGGAGTGCAAACATAATGGTGCGAACGAGATTTGCCCCGAGCCCCACGGGTTACCTTCACGTTGGAGGCTTGAGAACTGCTCTGTACAACTATATCTTTGCCAGAAAACATCACGGCAGTTTTGTATTGAGAATTGAGGATACTGATCAGGAAAGAAAGGTAGAAGGAGCAATAGAAAACTTAATCGAGACTTTAAAGTGGACGGGCATAATCCCGGATGAAGGCCCAGGGTTCGGGGGTGACTATGGACCTTACATACAGTCCGAGAGACTGGAACTCTATAGAAGACATGCAGAAATATTGCTTGAAAAGGAGCTGGCTTACTACTGTTTCTGTTCTCAGGAACGGCTTGAGAGACTGAGACAGGAACAGATAGCCAAAAAGCAACCCCCGAGATATGATAATCATTGCCGCAATCTTCCAGCAGATGAAGTGAAGAGAAAACTACAAAGTAGAGAGAAGTTCGTAATCAGGATGAAAACCCCATTGCAGGGAAGTGTGGAGGTGAGGGATTTAATAAGAGGCAAAGTTTCTTTCTCCGCAGACGTCCTCGATGATCAGATACTTATAAAATCAGATGGATTCCCTACATATCATCTGGCGAATGTTGTCGATGACCATTTTATGAAAATATCTCATGTAATACGCGGCGAAGAGTGGTTACCGAGCACTCCAAAACATGTTCTTTTATATGAATATTTCAACTGGAAGAGCCCAGAGTTTGCACACTTACCCCTTCTTTTGAACCCCGACAGATCAAAGCTTTCAAAACGACATGGGGATGTGGCTGTAGAATCATACCGACAAAAGGGGTATCTGGCTGAAGCTCTTATAAACTTTCTTGCACTACTCGGGTGGAATCCTGGAACTGACAGAGAAATTTTTACCCTGGGTGAGTTGATTGAACTTTTTAGTGTTGAAAAGGTAAGTAAGGCCGGAGCGGTATTTAACCTGGGAAAGCTAAACTGGATGAACTCCGTTTACATTCGGAGCATGGATATTAATAGACTTGTAGAGTTGGCAAAACCCTTTGTGCCCCAGCATTTCTATGCTGATGAAAACAAATTTAAAGAGGTCCTGTCAATTATTCGTGATGGATTGACTACTTTGAGCGAGATCGAGGAGAAAGCAGCATTGTTTTATGCAAAACAGATCGATTACAGTACTAGGGAAGCTATCAATATACTGAGAAAAGAGTCTGCCAGGAAAGTTCTCTCTACACTTCTTGAAAATCTGAGCGGATTGAAGAAACTTGATGGGAGAGTATTTATAGAAGTAATGAGGAAAACAGGGATGGAAACATCCTGCAAAGGTACAGAGTTATGGATGCCTGTTAGGGTTGCTCTCACAGGTCAGATACATGGACCTGAAATCGTAAAAATTGTTGAGGTTTTGGGGAGGGAAGAGGTTCTTTTAAGACTGGAAGAGGCAATCAAGTATGCAGATGAATGAGAGTGTTGTAAAGTCGCATGCCAAAATAAACCTTACACTTCGTATTACCGGGAGATATCCGGACGGCTACCATTCTCTGAGTTCTTTGTTTCTTGAGATAGAGTTACATGACAGGCTCAGGTTTACTCCATCCGACACATATAGTCTCATTGTAGATGGTCGAGATTTGACCGGGGATCATTCCAATACAATTTACAGGGCTTATGATATCATCAAAAAGAATTTTGGTATGAAACAAGAGTGGGAGATCGAGGTAGAGAAAATTATACCACCGGGTGCTGGCCTGGGTGGAGGAAGCTCAAATGGCGCGGCAGTTCTGAGATTTTTGAACGAGGCGCTTGGTTTGGGGCTCCGTCACGATCAACTTGAGAAAATAGCACTGGAGATAGGTTGTGATGTTCCTTTCTTCATTCAAGGAGGATTACAGTTTGTTGAAGGAAGGGGAGAAAAGTTAACAACTGTTAATATCGATTTCCCTTATTCCATACTCTTAGTATATCCTGGTATCCACATTTCAACCGGGTGGGCATATTCCCAATTCAGCTTGACAAATAGGAAGGAAGGATATAAATTAGAGTCACTTTTTTCAAATGGTGATATACACTGGGAGTTATTTGAAAACCAATTTGAAGATATAGTTTTTCAAACACATCCAGAGGTCGGTAAAATTAAAGAGGATTTAGTGAAAGCTGGAGCGATATATGCCGGCCTGTCGGGAAGTGGCTCGACTGTGTTTGGAATATATGATAGTATCCCTTCTGCCCGGATGGCTGAGAGGGTATTTACCAATTACCAGACATTTGTTACACTTCCCACAACAAGAAAAACTATCAAAGTTTAGTTCGGGGATCGTCCAACGGCAGGACAGCGGCCTTTGGAGCCGTTTATCCAGGTTCGAATCCTGGTCCCCGAGCTTAATTTCCTTGATATGGGAGAGAGATGGAATTCAATGGTAAAATTTTTTCAGGTAGAGCGAATCCAGAGCTAACTTTTGAGATATGCCGTGAACTTGGTGTAGATCCTGGACAGATTACTATTAGGAATTTCAGTGACGGTGAAATCTGGGTCAAGATTGAAGAAAACATTCGAGGTGATGATGTTTTCATAGTTCAGCCCACAAATCCTCCTGCAGATAATATACTGGAGCTTCTTCTGATAATTGATGCTGCCAAGAGAGCTTCGGCCAGGAGAATAACCGCTGTGATACCGTATTGTGGTTATGCAAGACAGGACAGAAAAGATCAACCTCGGGTACCTATTTCTGCAAGATTGATGGTGGATTTGATCGTAACTGCGGGTGCCTCACGCATTCTGACGATGGATTTACACTCAACTCAAATTCAGGGTTTTGTGAATATTCCATTTGATCATCTCTATGCGAAAAAAATATTTCTTGACCGATTAAGAGAGCTTATAAAGGGTGAGGATTTTACGGTTGTCTCTCCTGATGTGGGGGGTATAAAATTTGCTCGTTCTTATGCAAAAATATTGAACCTCCCATTTTCTATAATTGACAAAAGAAGGACAGGTCCAAACAAAGCTGAGGTTCTGAACATCATAGGAGATCAAAAGCCGAAGAATGCACTTATTATTGATGACATGATTGACACTGCGGGGACAGTGGAACAGGCCAGTCTCCTCCTAAAGGAAAGGGGATGTGGGAAGATTATAGTAGTTGGAACCCATGGGCTATTTTCGGGACCGGCAATAGAGAGGATTATGAATTCACCCATTGATAAGGTCATTGTCACGAACTCGGTGAGATTGTCGAACAGCAAAAAGTTTCCAAAACTTGAAGTGATTTCAGCCGCACCATTACTTGCTGAAGCCATTAAGAGAATAAACAACGAAGAGTCAATAAGCATCTTATTCGAATTTTAGAAAGGAGATATACAATGAAAGAATTCAATCTTGAAGCAAAAAGGAGGACAAAACTAACACATGGGGAAACGAATAGATTAAGGCGAGAAGGGAAAGTTCCAGGAGTGTATTATTTCCATAGAGAAGATCCCATCCCAGTCTATGTTGAGAAAAAAGATCTCATTAAGTTGATTCACTTAAAAGCTCATATCATAAACCTGAATATTGGCAGGAAAAAGTATAAGGTGATTATAAGAGGCTTGCAGCATCATCCTGTGACGGATGATATTATACATGTTGACTTTATGGGTGTTACCGAGAAAGAGATTATCGAAGTAGAGGTTCCTGTACACATCAAGGGTGAAGCGAGGGGTGTAAAAGAATTTGGCGGAATACTCGAGCAACACCTGTGGTCACTGGATGTAAAGTGTGAAGCTGACAGAATACCTGATTCAATAGATATTGATGTTTCAGAGCTGAATGTTGGAGATACGGTATACGTTAGCGACTTGAAACTGGAAGGGATAAAGATTCTTAATCCTTTATCTGCTGCGATAGTATCCGTTGTAAGACCAGCTGGAGTCTCTGAAGAAGCTATTAAAGAAGGGGAAGTGGAAGAGGCTGAGGTAGAGGAAGAAACTCCCGAGGGAAAGAAAGAGAAACCTGAGTAGGAGTAGAGGGTGAAAAAGCTTATTTTTGTAGGGCTTGGTAATCCGGGAGAGGAATTCAGTAACAACAGGCACAATTTTGGACATATGGTAGTAGATCATATGGCTTCTAAGGAGAATAAAACTCTTGTAAATACACGGTACTTTTCGTACATGGTGATAGATATACAGCGGGAAAGGAAGAAGTCCTTCTGCTGTAAGACGAAGACTTACATGAACAACAGTGGACTTGCAGTCTTAAGGATGCAAGATTTCTTTTCCGCTGCACCAGAAGACTTTGTGATTATATACGATGATATAGACCTCCCACTTGGAACAATAAGAATCAGAAAAGGAGGATCTTCAGGTGGCCACAAGGGGATGCAGTCCGTAATTGAGAAACTGGGAACTCAGGACATTCCAAGAATAAGGCTGGGAATAGGGCCTCAACCTGATGGAGTGCCAAGTGAAAAATATGTTCTTGAGGATTTTCTGGATACCGAGTTACCCGTGGTTAGAAATGTAATCAGACACACCTGTGATGCTTTGAATGATATATTTCTTTACGGAATTGAGTATGCAATGAATAAATACAATTCTTTGGATTTATTTTTTTCAGAGAATTTCAAGGAGACGGTAGATGGATAAACCTATTTCTTGGGCAATAGTCCCTACCTGCATTGGTGCAATAGCTATAATCTACGCAGTGTTGAAAAATGTATGGATATCCAAACAGGATCCCGGTACAGAAAAAATGCAAACAATAGCCAAACATATACGAGATGGAGCTACAGCATTTTTAGTAAGGGAGTACAAAACGCTGGTATTTTTTCTCATAGCTGTTGCTGTGTTTCTTTTTGTAGGAAACAGGAGCTGGAACAGGCTGGTGGCACTTTCTTTTGTCCTGGGTGCTTTTTCCTCAGCTTTTGCAGGTTTCATTGGAATGAAAACGGCAACTCTTTCGAATGTGCGAACAGCTCAGGCAGCCAGAGCCAGCCTGAATCAGGCGCTCAAAATAGCCTTTTCAAGTGGCTCGGTAATGGGGATGAGCGTCACCGGGCTCGGTATAATCGGACTGAGCCTCCTTTTTTTCATTTATTCTAGAAGCTTTGGTGTTGAGTCCGGAACACTGACCAAGCTCGTCCTGCCGGTGCTGAGTGGATACAGTCTAGGAGCGAGTTCTATTGCTCTGTTTGCGAGAGTGGGAGGCGGTATTTACACAAAGGCAGCGGATATAGGTGCGGATCTTGTGGGCAAGGTGGAAGCAGGAATTCCAGAGGACGATCCACGAAATCCCGCTGTCATAGCTGACAATGTAGGTGACAATGTCGGAGATGTTGCTGGGATGGGTGCTGACCTTTTTGAGAGTTATGTGGGTTCCCTGGTGAGTACAATGGTTATCGGGGCTCTTTTCGGAATAAATTATGTCATACTTCCCCTGGTTATCGCCGCAGCTGGCATTGTTTGGTCTCTGGTAGGAACGCTTCTGGTTCGTACCAGAGAGCACGGAAATCCTCAGGCAGCTTTAAACAGGGGGGTTTTTGCAGCAGATATATTAATGTTACTTTCTGCATATCCACTAATTGTTTTATTTGCTAACGGAGATCTGAAACCCTTCAGCATTTATGTTGCAATAGTTGCGGGACTTGTAGCCGGCGTGGCGATAGGACTGTTAACTGAGTACTATACGTCTGAGTCAAGAAAACCTGTTAGATGGATTGCTGAGCAGTCTCAGACCGGGCATGCAACGAACATTATTGCTGGACTGAGTGTTGGCATGTTATCGACCATGTTCCCCATTCTTTTCATAGCTTCGGCAATCATGACCGCCTACTTTTCAGCGGGGTTGTATGGGATTGCCATTGCTGCAGTTGGTATGCTTTCGACTACGGGTATTCAGTTGTCAATAGATGCGTATGGACCTGTTGCTGATAACTCAGGTGGTATTGCTGAAATGGCCGAGCTCGGGAAGGATGTGAGGAATCGTACCGATAGGCTCGATGCTGTAGGAAATACAACCGCTGCTATAGGAAAGGGTTTTGCAATTGGTTCTGCCGCCCTGACTGCTTTGGCGCTTTTTACAGCATTTCAGTCTTCTGCAGGAATAGAGTCGATAGATTTAACCAATCCCTATGTGATAGCGGGCTTATTGATAGGTGGTATGTTGCCTTTTCTTTTCACGAGTATTGTTCTCAAGGCTGTTGGAGAAGCTGCATTTGATATGATAAAAGAGGTTAGAAGACAGTTTAAAGAAATAAAGGGGCTTATGGAAGGGAAAGCAACCGCAGACTATAAAAGGTGCGTTGATATTTCTACATCCGCGGCTATAAGAAAGATGATTCTCCCTGGAACGCTTGCGGTCATTATACCTGTGGTTCTGGGGTTTATAAACAAGGAAATGCTGGGAGGTCTGCTTGCTGGAGTAACCGTGACAGGTGTGTTGATGGCGGTTTTCATGGCTAATGCTGGGGGAGCTTGGGATAATGCAAAAAAGTACATTGAAGCAGGCCACCTCGGGGGGAAAGGCAGCGATCCACATAAAGCCGCTGTCACGGGAGATACTGTTGGAGATCCGTTCAAGGATACAGCAGGACCAAGTTTGAATATACTGATAAAGTTAATGTCAGTAGTGTCGTTGGTGATAGCACCGTTAATAAAGTAAAAAGTTAAAAAGAGGAGGAAAGAAAGCCTTGAGATACTACGAAAATCTATTCATAATCCATCCTAACTATGAACAGGAAAAGATTGACAGAATACTGACCGAGGTGAAAGAGGAAATTCAAAGACAAAATGGGAGCGTCATCGTTCTGAAAGACTGGGGGAAAAGAAAATTGGCATATCCCATTGATAAGCAGAGATACGGTCAGTATTATCTAGTGCAATACGAGACGGACAATACCGAGCTTCCCAAAGCCTTGGAGAGATGGATGAGGATGAAAACGGGAATACTTTCGTGTATAACTGTTAGATTAAAAGAAAGACCAAAAGTAGAAGAAGCAAAATAGACAAAAAATAAGGAGGTTCACGGGTATGCCAATCTTAAATAAACGCAAAATATGCAAGTTCTGCGAGAATCCCCATGAGAAAATTGACTACAAAAATTATAAACTTCTCAGGAGATTCATAACGGAACAGGGCAAGATCATTCCGAGTAGAATAACTGGAACCTGCTCCAAGCATCAAAGACAGCTGGCAAAGGCTATCAAAAGAGCCAGAAACATTGCGCTTCTTCCGTATCAGGTTGATGTCAAGCACATG
>QNCQ01000037.1 GCA_003645825.1 Fidelibacterota bacterium | reverse complement strand
GTGTTTCTCTGGTAAGAGCGATTCACCATGATTTGTGGATACTTTTTTGGCCTTAAATAGCTGTGCATCGGAGCAGTGGTATACCTTTATATTCCTCTGCAGCGATTTCAATACAAAATTTAACAAGCCTGGCTGGGTTGGACGAGAGTTTTTAGCTTTTAAGGTGGAGTAATACTTTAGTAAACATATAGTTTGCTCTTTGCAGATTTCCTTTGTTGATAATCTGAGTTAGAGTTATATTAAATAGGTTTATGCAGGTTTTTGATGTTGTTTACTTGTTTGAGATGATATAAGGAGAGTGGTGGGGGTTCTTGGGTAAATTTTTGTTAGAGATTTAGGAAGAGATTTTAATACATTGCTTTAATTTTAGCGTAGAGTGTCTGATTCTATGAAAGATTTGATTTTGTAGGGAGGGATAGGTGTGAAAAAAGATATTGTGATAATTGGAGCTGGGGGACACGCCAGAGAGATAGCGTATCTTATAGAGTGTATTAATTCTAAGGAACCTACTTGGAATATTCTGGGTATGATAGATAAAGATCCACGAAATGTGGGGAAGTATTGTGGCAAATACCAAATTATAGGGGATGATAGCTTTTTTGAGGAACTAAAGAGAGATGTAAGTGTGGTTGTAGCTATTGGTCAGCCTGCTATAATGAAGAATATTTATACAAGGTTACAGAAAGATTTTCCAGATATAAATTTTCCTAACCTTATTCATCCTTCAGTGGTTCCTGGTATGAGAGAGGTTAAACTGGGAGTAGGTAATGTGATATGTGAGGGGAATATATTTACCACTGACATTGAGATTGGCTCTTTTAATTGTCTAAACCGGGGAAACAATATAAGTCATGATGTAAGAATTGGTGATTTTGTGGTTGTGAATCCAGGGGTAAATATTTCGGGAGGAGTAACTATTGAATCTGAATGTTTGATAGGAACGGGAGCAACTATACTGCAATATTTGAAAATTGGGAGGGGAGCCATAGTAGGTGCCGGTGCTGTAGTAACTATGAATGTTCCTCCTGGGACAACAGTGGTAGGGGTGCCAGCGAAGCCAATTTCGAAGGGGAGTAAGATATGAAAAAGGCCTTAAGAGTTTTAATTACGGGTGGAGCAGGGTATGTTGGTTCGGTTTTGTCCGGACAGTTGTTGAGCAGAGGGTATAAGGTTAGAGTGTTGGACTGCCTGTACTTTGGTGGAGAATCCATATTGGGGTATCTATCTAATCCGAATTTTGATTTCCGCTATGGTGATATAAGGAAAAAGGTTGATTTAGAGAAAGCGGTTGAGGATATTGATGCTGTTATTCATTTGGCAGCGATTGTGGGGGATCCAGCGTGTAGTCAGCAGCCACAGCTTGCGCGGGAAACAAACCTCGATGCTTCCATGATGCTTTATGAGGTTTGTCAGAAGTCTGGTACAGTGAGACGTTTTGTTTTCGCTTCCACGTGTAGTAATTATGGTAAAATGAAGGGTGTGGAGTATGTAGATGAAACCTCTCCGTTGTGCCCAATTTCGCTTTACGCTGAGCTAAAGGTTAGTTTTGAAGAATTTTTGCTTGAAAGCAAAACTTCTGATGATTTTATTCCTACAGCTTTACGGTTTGCTACGGTTTACGGAATATCCCCAAGGATGAGATTCGATTTGACAGTGAACGAGTTTACAAAGGATGCTGCCCTTGGTAGAGAGCTTGTTATCTACGGGGAACAGTTTTGGAGACCGTATTGCCATGTGGAAGATATAGCAAGAGCTTGCGTTTTAGTGCTGGAGTCTCCTGCAGAGCTTGTGGACCATGAGGTTTTTGGTGTTGGGGGTACTGAAGAGAACTATCGCAAAAAGATGATAGTTGAGGAAATATTGCGTTTTTTACCTAGTACGAAGGTTAGATACGTTCATAAAGAGGAGGATCCTCGAGATTACAGGGTTAATTTTTCCAAAATTGAAGAGCAACTGGGGTTTAAGCCTATTAAGAGAGTTTCTGATGGAGTGCAGGAGGTGATTTTTCTGATAAGAAACAAGATTTTGCGGGACCCTGATAGTGGAGTTTATAGAAACTCGAGGTAAAAATGATACCGCTTTCAGTTCCATATTTCTCAGGCAATGAGTGGAAATATGTAAAGGAGTGTATCGACACGGGTTGGGTGTCATCAGCTGGAAAGTATGTTGAAACTTTCGAGGAAAGAGTTGCAGAGTATGTAGGCGCAAAGTATGCGGTTGCGTGTGTTAATGGCACAGCGGCGCTACACATCGCACTTAAAATTGTGGGGGTAAGACCTGGAGATGAGGTTATTGTGCCAACGGTAACTTTTATTGCCTCTGTTAATGCTGTTAGGTATGTTGGGGCTGAACCCATTTTTATGGATTGTGACAATTTCTATTGTATGGATGTGGAAAAAGTTGTTGATTTTTTGAGAGAGAAGACAAGGTTTAGGGAGGGGTACTGTTACAACAAGATTAGTGGTAGAAGAATAAGTGCCATTGTTCCCGTTCATGTTTTTGGTAATGCAGTAAATCTTGAGCCTCTTGTTGAGATGTGCCAAGAGAGGAATATTAAGGTTGTTGAAGATGCAGCGGAAAGCCTGGGTACATTCTATTCTGTTGGGAAACTATCTGGGAAATCTACTGGTGTCATAGGAGACATTGGAATCCTAAGTTTTAATGGAAATAAGATTATCACTACGGGCGGTGGGGGAATGATAGTCACTAATAGAAAAACCTATGCTGAACGTGCTAAGTACTTGACCACCCAAGCAAAGGATGACCCTGTGCGTTATATTCATAACGAAGTGGGATATAATTTCAGACTGACGAACCTACAAGCGGCTCTGGGGGTTGCGCAGCTTGAAAAATTGGGGGAGTACATCAAGAAAAAAAGGGAAAATTATATACTTTACAAAAAGGAAGTGGATTCAATCCCGGGTCTGCATATAGCGGAAACTCCTGAATATTGTAGCCCCAATTACTGGTTTTATTGTTTGAGAGTTAAAGAGAAAGAATATGGTATGAGCAAGGATAAATTACTTACTGTGTTTACGGAAAGAAAAATTCAGGTGAGGCCTATCTGGTACTTGAGTCACTGGCAAAGGCCATATAGGAGTTGTCAGTGCTACAAGATTGAGCGAGCTGTTAAGTTGTACGAAGAAACTTTGAACATTCCCTGCTCTGTTAATTTGAGCCAGGAACAGCGGGAAAGGGTTCTGGAGGTCCTTAGGGATGGGAGGAGATAAGAAAAAGAGTCTTCAGTTGAAGGTTAAATATATGGTAGACAAATTCCTTGCTGTTATAGGCCTTCTGCTCCTTATGCCGGTGTTTCTGGTGGTATCTGTTGTGCTGAAGCTGATGGGATACAGGGTATTTTATCTGCAGAAACGCGTAGGAGAGAACGGTCGGGATTTTTATTTGTATAAGTTTACAACAATGCCTGAAGGCTCAGAAAAGTTAGGGTTCATAACAACCGCTAATGATCAGAGGCCTTTTGGATTTGGTAGGTTCCTGCGTAAAATGAAAATCAATGAAATTCCTCAGTTGATAAATGTGTTGAATGGCACAATGAGTTTTGTGGGGCCGAGGCCTCTTATAAGAGAACAGCTAAAAGAGGTTTTTTCTGAGGAAGAAATAAGAGAGTATTATAGGATGCGGCCAGGGATAACGGGGGCAGGGTCTTTGTGGTACCACCACGAAGATGTATTACTTGCCCAGGTTTCTGACCCGTATAAGTTCTATAGAAAAGTTGTTATGCCCCGAAAGATGGAGCTGGAGAGGGCTTACGCTGAGAAATGGAGTTTATGGTTGGATGCGAAAATTTTGCTGATGACATTGTTAGTTTTGTCAGTCAGTAGAGTAGGTGTCATAGATTCAAAAAATTTGTTTTACAGGTGTTTCGAGAAAGTATTTAGAGAATTTTAATGAATTCTGGCAATTTACTGAAGAATAGCGGGGTATGCAAGATTTGTCATTTAAGCACTGTCCATTCGGCTGGGGATACAAGGATTTTTCATAAAGAGTGTATGTCTCTAGCGAAGGCTGGGTATAGTGTATATTTTGTCGTTACTGCTGAGGGAAACAAAGAGGTAAATGGTGTAAGAATTGTCCCTTTGCCTCGAGTGAAAAACCGCATTTTGAGAATCTCAATGAAGAGCGGATTAGCTTTGTATAAGTCGTTTAAGGTTGGGGCATGCATTTACCACTTCCACGACCCTGAATTAATACCGGTTGGTTTAATACTGAAACTTCTCGGAAAGAAAGTCATCTATGATGTCCATGAGGATGTGCCAGAGCAAATTTTGTCCAAAGATTACCTTCCAAGTTTTTTGAAGGGATTGCTTTCCAGGATTTTTCGGAATTTTGAGAAGCTGTCAGTTAAAGCTTTTGATTTTGTAATAACAGCTACAGAGGCAATAAAGAATAAGTTTGTAGGGAGAACTGATAGTGTCGAAGCTGTGAAGAATTACATTTCACTGGAATACGTAAGAGAAGGGTTTGTGAATAAAAGCAAAAAAGAGGTATTAGATTTAATTTTCATAGGCGTCATCTATCGTGAGCGAGGTATAATCGAGGGATTGAAAGCTCTTTGTCTTTTTCCAGATTTGCCGGTTAAGTTTGTTTTATATGGCCCTGTTTCCGACAGCTTTCTTTCTGAGTTGAGAAGTATAGATAGTGTAGGAAAATTGGAATACCGTGGTATAATACCGTACCCGGAAGTTATTGATAAACTATTAGAGGCAGATATTGGTTACTTGTGTGATCTTCCTTTAAAGAGACATATGGAAGGATTGCCTGTGAAATTGTTTGAATATATGGCTGCTGGTTTGCCTGTTATTGCGTCTGATTTCCCCATCTGGCGTCGGATAGTCGAGGGCTACAGCTGTGGCGTCTGTGTCAATCCTGTTGATTGTAGAAGCATTGCCATGGCAATAGAATACTTATGTGAAAACCCTGATCTTAGAAAGCAAATGGGGTTAAACGGAAAGAAAGCAATTGTTGAGGAGTTTAATTGGGAAAGAGAAAGTGATAAACTTGTGAACATCTACAGAAAGCTTTGCGGAGGTAAGAATGTTTGAAAGGATACTAGTTCTTGCTCCTCACACTGATGATGGGGAATTTGGTTGTGGAGGCAGCATTGTAAAGTTCCTTGAAGAGGAGAAAGAGGTTTACTATGTTGCTTTTTCCACTGCGGAAGAATCAGTTCCTCCAGACATGCCAAAGAATATTCTAGAAGTTGAGGTGAAAGAGGCAGTAAAGAGATTAGGAATTCCTGCTTCAAATTTGATGATTTACAGGTTTAAGGTAAGGAAGCTCAACTATGTGAGGCAAGAAATATTGGAGGAATTAGTGAAAATCAAGAATGAGATTCGCCCCGATTTGGTTTTTATTCCTTCTCCTAATGATTTGCACCAGGACCATTACACGGTAGCAAAGGAGGGAATGCGAGCCTTCAAACAATGCAGTATTTTGGCTTACGAAATTCCATGGAATAACATAACTTTTCACACCCAGAGTTTTATTAAGCTGGAGAGAAAGCATATTGAGAAGAAGATTAACGCTTTAAAAGCATATAAATCACAAAGGGATAGGTTTTATGCTACTCCAGAATTCATTTGGAGTTGGGCCAAGACGAGAGGGGTACAGATTGGAGCAGAGTATGCGGAAACGTTTGAGGTTATAAGATGGGTGATAAAATAGTAGCTATTCATCAGCCTAATTTTCTGCCATGGATTGGTTATTTCTATAAAATTGTGAAATCTGATATTTTCGTTTTTTTGGATAGCGTTCAATATACGAAGAATAGCTTTATTAACAGAAACAAAGTTAAGACTTCCCAAGGTGAGATGTGGTTGACGGTACCAGTGTCCTTCAGCTTTGGGCAGTTAATAAGGGAGGTACGAATAAATAACGTAGTTGATTGGCGAAAGAAACATTTGAAAACTCTGGAGATAAATTACAAAAAGGCGAAGTTTTTTTACGAGGTATTTGAGATTGTAGAAGAAGTATACTATTCAGAAGATTGGATGAATTTGTCTGAATTTAATATATGCTTGATAGAAAAGATTATGTCTTATCTCGGTTTAAGCTGTTCGTTCGTGAGGTCTTCTAGCCTGGGAATTTCGGGGAAGGGCACCGAACTACTAGTTAATATTGTAAAGAAAGTAGGAGGGAATGTTTATTTATCTGGTTTTGGAGGGGCAAAGTATCAGGAGGAAAAGCTGTTTAAGAATGAGGGAATAAGTTTGATTTATTATGATTTTACTCATCCAGTTTATGAGCAATTATGGGGTAATTTTATCCCAAATCTGTCTATAATAGATCTGCTTTTTAATGTTGGGGATGGCAGTGCGAGTGTGATAAGAAACAGTGGAAAGGTTGAAGGGGTTTTGTTTTCCCCTTTTGGAAAAAGATGAGTATATAGGCCAAATATAGTGCCGTCCAAAATACCCATGGGAGAGATAGGAGAAATGTCTGAGGGTTTGGTAAGTCCATATAGAAAGAGGTATGGATGCGCATATGGATGTTTAATCATTATGCAGTAACGCCCGATCTTCCGGGAGGAACAAGACATTTTGATTTTGCGAAAGAACTGGTAAAGAGGGGGCATGAAGTAACAATTTTTGCGTCAAGCTTTCACTATTCTTTATTGAAAGAAACAGAAACTTATAGTGTGCGGAAATTTAAATTTAAAACTTACGACGGAGTGAACTTTGTTTGGATAAAGTCATTTCCATATAGAAGGAATGATTGGCGAAGGGTATTTAATATGTTATCATATTCTTATCTCTCTTGGAAAGTTGCAAAGGGCTTGCATAAAAAGAAACCTGATGTGGTTTTGGGATCTACAGTCCATCCCTTTGCTGCTTTAACTGCGTCGGTAGTGGCAAAAAGATATAAGGTTCCTTTTGTGTTTGAGATAAGAGACCTCTGGCCCCAGACATTGATCGATATGGGAGTGTGGCGAAAAAATAGCCTTACTTCTCTGTTATTCAGAAAGGTGGAAGAAAAGACGGTTAAAGCCTGCCAGGCAATAGTAGTTTTGTCTCCGATGACGAAAAACTACATAAAAGAGAATTACAAAGGGAAAAAAGCGTATTACATTCCAAATGGTGTAGATCTAAGAAGATTTGATATCGACATGAGGGTATATGGGAATCCCACAATTGACTTCTTATCTCAACGGAAAAGGGAGGGAAAGTTCTTGGTTGCATTTACGGGGGCTTTGGTAAAATCAAATAATTTGGAACAATTGGTTGAGATTGCAAACAGGTTAAGAGAGATTCCTGATATTCAGCTGGTGCTTATTGGTAGGGGACAGGAACGCAAGAGTTTAGTTTCGCAAATTAAAAAGGGAGATTTGAAAAATATAAAAATTTTAGATCCTGTTAGGAAAGCGGAGGTTCCTCATTTGCTAAAGATTGTGGATGCTTTATTGCTGGTTCAGGGAAAGGTATTTTGGGGAAGTATGAATAAACTTTTTGATTATCTTTCTGCTGGGAAGCCTGTGGTTGCCTCGGTTTATGCTGATCACAATAATCCTATAGAGAGGATAAACGCGGGCATCACGGTACCGCCAGGCGATTTGGAGGCACTTTCCCAAGCCATTTTTAAGCTCTATAATATGTCTGAGAGGGAGAGAGAGGAGATGGGAATGAGGGGAAAAGAATACGTAAGGAGATACCATTCGATACCTGTTTTAGTTGATAAGTTTGAAGGTATGCTTTGTGATTTGGTAAGACAGGGTAGGTTGTAAGCATTTTTGTAATTGTGAGAGTAGAAGAGAATCTTGAAAATTATTTTTTTTTATAGAAGGATGAAATTACTAAATTGTTTTGGATATGTTATTTGTAATTAAAGAGCATTTTTATGAGTTTATAAGGAAAAGATAAGGTGCTGTTGGCACAAGGAGAGGGATAGTAATTGGGAAGGAAGTCACAGATAAGGAAACTATGTAGAAATAAAAGTATTGGAGACAAGTAGGATGGAGAAAAAGCTTTATAGAGTAGCCTGGGTTATATTAACGTTGAGTGTCTGGATGTTGGCTCAAGAACAAAAAATTAAGGAGACAGAAACTTACAGGATTGGTTTGGAAAAGTCTACAGGAATTGAACAACCGTTTATTCTTGATGTTCCTATTGATCCAAGCAAATACATCGTCGGACCAGGCGATGAATTCTATCTGAGCATGGTTACGGACAGAATTATAGAGTTTAAGCTTCGCGTATGTCCTACTGGTGAACTTTTAATTCCCTCGATTGGGAAGATTTACGTTTCAGGTCTTAGGTTAGAGGAAGCAATTAATAAAATTGTTGGTTATATCAAGAAAAAGGGTGTGAGGGCTGAGGTTAACATTTCGCTTTCTGACATAAGGAAATTTAAATCCCAGATTCTAGGAGCTGTGAAAAAGCCAGGGTTTTATATTATCGACTCTGCTACAAGGTTACAGGAGTTGGTTGAGCTTGCTGGTGGATTTCGGCCTCTTGCTAAGCAGCATCAAATCCTAATATTTAAAGATGGGGTGGTTGTTGACACAGTTAACTTTGTTCGCTATGTTGTGTATGGCAGCATAGAAGATAACCCCACCCTTTTGGAAGGCGAAGTTGTGTATGTTCCCTTTGGAGATATCAAGAAAGATGCAGTTTATCTAACTGGAGCTGTAGACGACTCAGGATATTGTGTAATAGAACCTGGGGAAACTCTTGGACAGTTGCTTAAGAGAAGAGGGTATTTGAAGAAAGGGGCGATTCTGGATCAGGTATTTATTCTGAGAAAAAGGACAAAAGGGAAAGATTTAATTAGAGTATCCTCCCAAAAATTTGGTGAGATGGTTTTGAAACCTGGGGATGAGATTAACGTTCTTCCGCTGGAAGGTGTAATTGTGATAGGGCATGTCAAAAAACCTGGGGAATACAGTTATTTCCCTTCTTTGTCTGTGTACGATTATATTGGAATCGCAGGAGGGATTAGTGAGAAGGGGAGCTTGAAAAAAGTAGTGGTAATTCATAAGGACGGGTCGAGGGAAATCGGCCAGAGGGTTGTAATAAAAAGGGGCGATATAATAATTGTAAACAGGAATAGCCGGGATATTTTGATTGGAGAGAGATCTTCCATCCTTGAAGTTTTGTCCTCAGTAATGTCTATTTTGCTAGCTTATATTGCTGCTACGAGGTATTATCGGTAAAGAAAAGTGGAGAAAATGATTATTGAAAGAAAGTAAATAAGGATGATAAAAATGGAGAGAGAACCTTTGACTATAGCTGAGCTTTTCAGAATTCTCGCGAGGCAAAAAAGGATTGTTGCTATTGTTGTTCTGATTTTTACTATCACTTCTATTATAGTTAGTTTGTCCTTGCCGAAATATTATAAAGCTACAACAGTTATTCTTCCTTTCTCTAGTGAGGGAACTGCCCTTCTTTCTCAAGGAGTAATATCCAGTTTAGGAATGTTTGGTCTCCAGAACACTCAGATAGATGTGAGTAGGATACTTGCGATTTTAAAAAGCAGAACTCTTCTTGAGATTGTTGCAAAAAGGTTCAATCTTCAAAAAAGGTATGGGAAAAGATCATGGGTTGGTACTTTGAACAGTTTAAAGAAGAATATAAAAGTTGTAGTGGGTGAGGAATCACAGATTAAAATAACGGTTTATGATAAGGATCAACTTCTAGTGGATGATGTTGCCAACTTTATTGTGGAATGCCTTGATAGTATTAATATATCCTTGACTACAAAGTCAGCGAGGGAGAATAGGATATTCATTGAGGGTAGGTTACGGGAAGTGATAGATAGTTTGAGTATCTATGAGAAGAGGTTAACAAAGTTCATGAGGGAGAATGGTATTGTTAGCCTTGAGGAGCAAGTGAAGGTTGGGGTCGAAAAAATTGCGGACCTAAAGGCTCAACTAGCTATGAAAGAGATTGAACTAGAGATAGCGAGAAATACGTACGGTGTTAACTCACCTATTTCGAGACAGGTGGAAATTCAAATGTTAAGTATCAAAAGAAAATATGATGAGTTTAGAAATACCTCCTTGACAGACGACCTTTTCCCAGCGTTTTCCAAGGTTCCGGAGCTGGAAGTGAAATTTGCGAGGCTTAAAAGAGAAGCCGAGTACTATTCGAAATTACTGGAATATTTAGGTCCACAATATGAGCAAGCTAAGATAAACGAGGTAAAAAAAGTTTCTACGATTCAAGTTTTGGATAAGGCTGTCACTCCGGAGCGAAAAGCAAAACCCAAGAGAGCAAAAATTGTATCCCTTACTTTCGTTATATCCCTACTATTTGGGATGTACTTGGCTTATTTTAAAGATCGGCTTGAGGTTTACAGGAAAAGTAAAGAGGAAAAAGAAAAATAGTTAAGTGTACCAAGCAGCTTTTGGAAAGGACAGAACATTGACAATTTGGTATACGTCTACTGGAAATGTTGACGTCGATAAAATATTTCTGTTCTTGTTGCCGATTGTGTTCTCTTGTTTAGCAATTTTTTCTACTGGTGACGTGGCTTTTTTTGGATGTGCACTGGTAGTAGCTTTGGTTATTTATGAATTATTAACTTTTAAGGATAGGAATGTATATGGTCTGAATGGCTTGAAGATCCTATCTATGCCTTCAATCATTTTTTTCTCTTTCACCGTTTTTATTGCTGTTCCTGCTGTTTATATAGCAAGCGTTGGGTACGGGGAGACGAAATACTATTTTTATGGATCCATATTATTGTTCTATTTGTTTTATCCCATAGGATTATTAACTGCGAACGCCTTCTGGAGAATTGACAAAGTACAGATAGAGAAATTACATCACGGAGGTTTTAGAAGTTCTCCAGCTGATGGTATAGCGTATGAACTTGTGTTGGTTTTCTTTTCTATGGCGATTTTAACGGTCCTACTGTACTTAGTAAGGGTTGAGGAAATCCCTCTTTTTGTAATGTTAAAGAATCCCTATGCATATATGATACTCTGGACTCTTAGGGAAAAGTCGATGAAACTTTTAGAAGTGAGTTTTATTGAGAAGTACCTTTTTGCGTGGTTACGAGAAGCTATTTTTCCTATGGGGATAGTTGCGAGCTTGTTTTTGAGTATGCAATATAAAGAGCGCAGATAC
>QNCQ01000036.1 GCA_003645825.1 Fidelibacterota bacterium | reverse complement strand
TTTACAGCGGTTTATATAGTAGTTTTGATTCTGATAATAGCGCCCCTGATAGAGGAGATGGTTTTCAGAGGATTCCTGTTGAGGGTTTTTGAGTATAGGATAGGAGATGTGACGAAGGCTATTTTACTGAATGCTCTAATTTTTGCTATCTTTCATTTCAATCCATGGTGGTTTGTGCAAATATTCATATTGGGCATTTTCATGGGCTATCTGGCATGGAAGACAGATTCCATTTTGTTATCTTTCACGCTTCATTTCTGTGTGAACGGTCTTTCTGTGTTTTTTATAAATGCAGGTGAAAAGGTGAGGGAAATTTATGAGGTTAGTGGGCATGTATCGCCTGTGTTCATAGTACTGGGAATTGTTTTTTTCTACATTGGCATGAGGTACGTAACCAACAGGGTTCAATACGTTGAGAGAGTGTATCCGGCTGAAACTGAAAAAGAAAACACGGAAGAGGAGAATTAGCCAATGATAAACATGATGTTCCTGGCGGTATTTGTTTTATTCTGTGGAATTTACTTTCTGTCTCTGCTTGTCTATATAGTTGGTTCTTTCATAAGGAGGAAAGTCGGGGATGTTGCAACAAAGGAGAAGAGAGTAAGCATTGTCGTTGCTTTAAAAAATGAGGAATCGAGAGTAAATAACCTGGTAAAATGTCTTGTTGACCAAGATTATCCGTCCGAGATGTATGAGATAATCCTGGTTGACGATTCTTCTACAGACTCGACCTATACCAGACTTATCAAGTACGTGGGAATGTTTCCCAATCTCCGGGTTTTTAGTACGAGGAATGCTTCTACAAATTTAAGATTTAAAAAGGCTGCAATCGATCTTGGGATAAAGAACGCCACAGGGGAAATTATCCTGATCACTGATGCCGATTGTATTGTTGGAAGAAAATGGGTGTCCGGAATGGTGAAATATTTTCAACAGGGTGTGGGTTTCGTAATAGGATGCTCTGTATTAAAGCACTGGGAAACAGTTTTTACCAAGCTCCAGTCCCTTGACTTCATGATGCTGATGAATGCATCAAGAGCAACGGCTAATCTCGGAATACCGTGGGCGTGCAATGGGCATAATATCGGATTTAAAAGGGAGCTTTATCTTAAGATGGGAGGGTTTTCTGAGATTTCCCATCTGGTAGCCGGTGATGATTCAGTTTTTATGAACATTTTTCTTGAGAGGACTGGGACAAAGGCGGTTTTTGCTGAAAACAGGGAGACATGGGTATATAGTGAAGCTCTTGGCCATATAAAAGATTTTATACTTCAGAGAATCAGGTGGGCAGCTGATGCGAACTACATGTACAGAGTGAATGGTATTTTCTTTGTGGTAATACTATCGACTTTTCTGGTAAATCTGTTTTCTCTGATTTTGCCCGTGGCTGCTCTCTTCTGGAGTTCATTTCTTCCTTATTTAGCAATAGGTGTAACCATAAAATTCGTCCTGGAATTTTTAAACTGCGTGGCCTCTGTGAAGTTTTTCAAAGATTATAACCTTTTACGCTATTTCCCTCTATGGTTCATTTTTGAGATACCTTATATCGTTCTGATGGGAATATTAAGTTTTTGGGGAAATGGTATGAGCTGGTACAGAAATAGAAAGTAAAACTTGTTACTTCCACGAGGAGAGTTTGAAAACAGAACCAATAAACGCAGAAGTTATCATGATAACAGGATATAATACCCAGAGAATAGGATAATATTTTATCAAATCAGTAGCTTCGAAGATTCTTAATCCTCTATAAACCGGTAACAACTCAACTAAAAATTTAACAACCAAGCTGGCAACCGGTAGCATTACGCAACCTGTTAGGAAAGAAAGTAAAAGAGATAAATGGAATAAAAAAGCATTCGCCGCCAGTAAAAAATAATCTACAGGTAGATAAAAAGCTTTACTATTTCTGCGGAATTGCTGGAAAAAGTATTTTATCCCGAACCCCTCGGACTTAGTTTTTACAAATGAATCAGGGGATGTATTATAAGCAAATCCATAGTTTGTTTTTTCTAAGACACCTTTAGATAAAAAGAAATCGTCTCCTGAAGCAATATGTTTATTGTCTTCGTATCCACCAATTTCATAAAATACCTTTTTCCTGTATGCTAAATTTCTACCATTTGAGTGAAAGGGTTTATTGATATTAGCAGTGGCCAGCGCTACTGTTGACTCACATATAGCATCAAATCTTTGTATTTTATTCAAAAGCCCCTTACCTTTTTCAACAGGACTGTGACCAAGTACCATCCCAACATTCTCATCAGCAAAGAATTTTACCATACTCTGTATCCAGTCAGGTGGTACTATGCAATCTGCATCAGTGGTAAGAATTATATCTCCCTTACATTTTTCTATCCCAAAAGTTATAGCCTTCTTCTTTCCTTTTATAGATTTGTCAACGATTTGGTTTTTATAACATAACCAGTTTGCATTTTTTCCGATATATCTATTCATTATATCGAAAGTGTTGTCTTCTGATTCATCATCAATTAAGACCACTTCATATTTATCTTTTGGATAGGTGAGTCTGGTAAGACTCTCTAATAAATCTTCTATAGTATTCTGCTCGTTTTTCGCACAGATAAGCACGGAAACAAAACCATTAAATTCCCTATGAGAACTTACATCAACTCGTTTCCCTGCCAGTAAGAAAATAGCAATTAGCGTAATAAAATATATCAAGCCTGATATGACCAGAAGATAACTTATAAACATTATTAAAAATCTAAGATAAACCCCACGGAAAAATAATGGTCTGTATTAATCTTCCCTTTAAACTTAGTATTTACCCATGAATATTTGAAAAACACCAATTTCTGGTTAAAAACTTCGTAGTTATAGGTAAAGTTGAAGATATTTGTTTTTTTTAGAGGTCCCATCAACCATTTAGTCTTATAATCCAGGTCTTTATCACGAAGTTCATAATTAATCTTTGGATCACCGCCGTAATACCTATCTTCTGTATCCTCACCATGCAATACGTGAGTAAATTCCAGATAAATCTGACTTTTTGTTCCTGGCAAAATCTCAGCTCTCGAGAAGATCACTTGAGAGTTTGGCCCATAGGGAAAACCAAGACAATAGCCAGCATTGGTAAAATTCGTCGTAAGTGTTTTATGGGAATAGGTCCAGGGATGCACAACAGTGTATTCTAAGTACAGATTTACCGGAACCTGAAAAATATATAAGCTTTGAATGATTCCACCCTGAATTGCAAATTTATTTGCCCACCAATCTTTCCTCATGTAGTAAAAAGATAATTCATCAAGCAAAAAAGAAAAATAGATAACTTTACTTGGAAATGCTGTAGTTTTAATATCAAAGTAAAGAAGGGCATTATCCCTATCCTGCAGGTGATGTTCAACAGCACGATAAAAACTAACAGGATTTAGATATCCCAGATCAATGTTTCTATCTCCATAAATAACTAAATCGCATAGCCCAACATTCGTTTTAAAAGCAGGGATAAATATGTCAACCCTATGACCGACAAAATACTTTGGTCTATTTCTAATCGTAATCGACGCAGATTTATAAACTGTGCTATCGTTCAGTAGCGACCCATGTAAGTATGACAATTTTAATCTCTTATATTTAAACTGAAAAGATATGTAAGGGAATTCGGGTGAGTTCCCCGACAATAGTAGGCTATTCGATTTGGATACACCCCATCTTGGTGAGTAATGGAAGAGCCCAACTTTTAAGTTTTTATTATAAAAAATTATAGAACTTTTCAGGTTATCGAAGTGACCGACTTTGCATTCAGGGTCTGTAGTTTCAAAAGAACCCCTTTCTTCGGGTTCTAACTCGGTGTAGTTTTCATTTATAAGCTTGTTGAAAACCGCGAGATTAAAATAAGCATCAATACATTTAAAAAAACCTGCTCGCAATTTCCCGTATCCACCTAAGATAGTCCTAAAATGTCCATTCTTCCACTGATTTCTGTTTATAAGTCCAAAATCAAACCAGATAAAACTTGTATCTGTTTCGTAAATGAATAAATGTCCTTCTTCCTGAAATTTTCCACGAGAAAAGGTGGTCTTTAATAACCTCGAAAAATCTCCTCTTTGGTAGATAGGAAGGAAACAACCTGTTACCTTATTTATATCAGGGTGAAATTCTTTTTTCAACTCGTATCTGTAATCTGCCATCAATTCTAAAAGTATTTCCTTTTCTCTCTTCGTTAACTGATCCGAATTATTAAAGGACTCTTTCAAATAAGTTGCGATTTCAGTGCGAGTTAGCGGCAGGGCACCATCATCAAAGTTTTCAACAATCCCCTTTGCTTCCATCCTTTTCAGGAATACATACACAGGATCGTTCACATCGACGGGAATCTGTGAGGCAAAAATTAATGGTATAAAAAAGATTAAAATCAAAAAGGTCAATTTTCTCATAGTAAAATATAATTTTATGTATCGAAAATAGCACATGATAAATTAACTTTGCAACGTGGACAGTGGTAGGGGAAGGAAGAAAATTCTACTTGTTAACCCATGGATAGCAGATTTTGCTGCGTATGATTTATGGTCAAAACCAATCGGGCTTCTGTACGTGGGAAAATTTCTAAGAAGATATGGATATGATGTGAGTCTTCTTGACCTTACCGATAGATGTAAGTGGGGTGGAATAAAAGACAAAAGGTTTATCGATGGAAGGGGGAAGTATTTTAAGACTGAGATTCCAAAACCGGAGCCTGTAAGATTTGTACCCAGGAAATATGGCCTTTACGGGGCAAAGAAGGAAGACGTAATAAATGAGCTGACAAGAATTGATAAACCCGATGCCGTTCTGATTACATCGGTGATGACATATTGGTATCCGGGAATTATAAATACTATTGAATTACTTCGTGAAGTCATGGGTAAAGTAAAGATTATTCTCGGGGGAATATATGCAACTTTATTTGAAAGTCATGCTAGAAGCTGTATAAACCCAGATTACATCGTTACCTGTTACGGAGAGAAAAAGGCTTTAAGGATTCTTGATAGTCTGTTTGATATAAAAAGAGATTATTCTAGAATCCCAGACTTCGACGATAGGGGAATGTTGCCATGGGAACTATATGATAGAATAGATTATGCAGTTATTCTGACATCTCGCGGATGCCCCTACAGGTGTTCCTATTGTGCGACAGGAAAACTGAATCCTTCGTTTTACAGAAGGCCTACAGAAGATGTAATAGAAGAAATTATGTTTGTGAAAGAAAAATTTGGGGTGAGAGATTTTGTCTTCTATGATGATGCTCTTTTCTATGACCGAGAGAATTATATCATACCGCTACTCGGCGAGCTTGTAAGAAGAAACCCCGGGGTTAGGTTTCACACTCCGAATGGTCTTTTTGTAAAGGAAATCGATGAGGTAATAAGCAGGCTTATGTTTGAATCCGGGTTTAAAACAATCAGACTGAGCGTAGAGTCTATTTCTTCGGAGTTTCTTGGTAGATCATCATATAAGGTAAACAGAGCAGCAGTGGAACGAGCTGTGAATAATCTTGTAAGAGCCGGATATAGACATTCCGAGTTAGAGGCCTACTTGCTGGTAGGATTACCGGGGCAGAGATATGGTGATGTAGTGGATAGCTTGAAATTTATGGCCGACCTGGGAGTTATCTCTCGCCTGTCGTACTATTCACCAATTCCTGGTACCCGGGATTGGGAGGTACTCAGGCAGAAAGGGGTAATGGATGATTCCTCTGACCCTCTTTTGACAAACAATACAGTTTATATGTATGTTAACAAGGAACTGAACTGGGAGGAGATTGCAGAGATTAAGGTATTGGCAAGTGAATATAACAACAAAATAAGAGGAGGTAATGGAGTTATACATGGGAATAATTAAACCTCCACCATATGCATATCCATTTTTTGCAGTGATGTATAAAGACAAAAAGGATTATAGAGTAATCCTGGAACACCTGACTGAACGATATGGAAAGGTACTTGCCTCAGGCAATGAGTACAAAGTTGTTGATTTTACCGATTATTATTTAAAAGAGTTCGGAGATAGCCTCAATAAACGTTTTGTTGTGATGGAAAACGAAATATGCCTGGAAAATTTCCATAAGGTAAAAATCTGGACAAATGAGCTTGAAATGAATCTATATCCTGGAGACAGCAGGGGTATAAGAGTAGCGAATATTGACCCTGGATATCTTGAACCTTCTAAATTGGTGCTTTACTCAACGAAAAACTTTTCGCATAGGATATATGTAGGCAATGGTATTTTTGCAGAGGTTACCCTGATTTATGAGCATGGAGACTTTAAGTTTTTACCATGGACATACCCGGATTATATGTGGCAGTCAAATGTTGATTTTTTGAAGAGTGTCAGAGCTAATATTGTTGTTTTAAACAGGAAAAAGAAAGCTACGTAAGACAACTTGTTACAATTTATTGCAGAAAATTCACCCGGGGTAGTTAAATTAAGATGCTATGATGAAATGTACCGTTTGCAAGAAGGAAGCAACTATAAGACTGCACAGGCATAAGGCAAAGTTCTGTAATGAGCATTTTATAGAGTACGTATATCGGCAGGTCGAAAGAGCCATAAAGTCTTTCAAAATGTTCCGAAAAGATGAGAATTTAATTGTTGCTGTATCGGGTGGGAAGGACAGCATGGCGTGTATTGAAGTACTGAATGAAATGGGATACAGAGTGACAGGGGTTCATATAAATTTGGGAATTCATGAATTTTCAGAGAAGTCTGAAGAGATTGTGCGGAAATTTTCTCGGGAAACTGGAATTCCGATAAAAGTTTACTATCTCAAAGAACTATTTGGGAAAGAGATTATTGAGTTCAAAAGGCCATATGCTGAAAAAATTTGCTCCATTTGTGGGAAATTGAAGAGATACTACCTTAATATTATAGCTTCTGAGCTTGGGGGTGATGCCATAGTAACGGGGCACAATCTTGATGATGCATGTTCTATTCTTCTCGGGAATCTATTATTTGCACAGGTCCAGTATCTCTCAAAACAGTATCCCGTGGTAGAGGGAGAAGGGGAGCTTCCCCGAAAGGTGAAACCACTTATAAGGCTGACCGATGATGAACTGAAGCAATATGTTGAATTAAGAAAGATTCCATTTGTCCAGGAAAAATGTCCTCTCTCGAAGGGAGCTAACACAATTTATTACAAGGAGGTTTTGAACTATCTAGAAACGAAGATAAGAAGTGTAAAGGCAGAGTTTTATTTTAACTATTTAAAGAAGCTACGTCCATATTTTCTGAATGAAGAGGAGACCGAGGTTAAATATTGTCGTGTCTGCGGGTATAAGACTTCCAGCCGATCAGGGATTTGTTATGTTTGCAGCATTAAAAATGAGCTGGAGGGAAGCGATGATAAAGGACCTTATTGAAGTTGCAAGGGGCAGGAAAAAAGCCAATCTGCTGCTCAAAAATGCCAGGGTAGTTGATGTTTTTAACTGCACCATTGAGGAAATGAATATTGCCATTTCTTCTGGAATATTTGTGGGGCCCGGTGAGTATGAGGCTGAAGAAGTGCTTGATCTGAATGGGAAAATAGTCGCTCCCGGATTTATTGATGGCCATGTACATATTGAAAGCTCAATGCTCTCTCCGTTCGAGTTTGGAAGGGCAGTTGTAAAAAATGGTACGACAGCTGTGGTGGCAGATCCGCATGAGATTGTTAACGTTGCTGGAGAAGCAGGATTGGAATATATGATAAGGGCCTCTGATTTTGATTTCGTGGATATTTTCTTCATGTTGCCATCCTGTGTTCCTGCCACACATCTGGAAACAAACGGAGGAGAGTTTGGACCCAAAGAGATAAAGAAGTGGCTTACAAATGAGAGGGTGCTGGGACTTGCTGAAATGATGAATTTTCCTGGGGTAATACATGGTGATGATGAAGTTTTACGAAAAATTGAGTATTCAAGAGGTCGAATAATCGATGGGCATGCACCTTTGCTTTCAGGGGAAAAATTGAATGCTTATATCCTTGCGGGGATAAGCTCTGATCACGAATGCACGAACTTCGAAGAAGCGAAAGAAAAACTTAGCAAAGGAATGTTCATTATGATAAGAGAAGGCTCTGCTGCTCGCAATCTTGATGAGCTTATAAAGCTTGTAAACGAAAAGAACCATGAGAGATTCGGCTTTGTGACAGATGACAGACATCCTGATTTCCTTATGGATTATGGACACATAAATTCTATGGTGAAACGAGCTATTAAGAAAGGGATTGACCCAGTTGTTGCTTTTAAACTGGCCTCTTTCAATACTGCCCGATATTTCAATCTCAGGTATCGAGGAGCCATAGCTCCTGGTTATCTTGCAGATTTCGTCATCATTGATGACCTGGAGAATTTTAATATACTCGGGGTTTATAAGGGTGGACGTCCGGTTGTTGTGGAAGGAGAAGTTTGTGCTGATTTAAAGAGACCTGATACCTCTTTCCCGGATAACTCAATAAACACTGGAAAGCTTGATGGAAGCAAGCTAAGGATAGAGGCAAGGACAAATAGGATAAATGTGATAGAGATTATCCCGGGACAGATACTGACAAAAAAGGTGGTTATCGATGCCAGGATTGATAATGGGGAGGTAGTTCCGGATGTGGAGAAAGACATCTTGAAGCTTGTGGTTGTGGAAAGACACAGAGCCACGGGGAATATCGAAATCGGGTTTGTAAGGGGGATAGGGATAAAAGCTGGAGCTATTGCTTCAACTGTAGCTCATGATTCACACAATATCATAGTAGTAGGGACAAATGATCATGACATACTCTTCGCTGTGGAGAGAATAAAAGAACTGGGTGGTGGTCAAGTGGTAGTTGAGGATGGGAGGGTTTTGGAAGAACTTTCTTTACCAATCGCTGGGTTGATGTCCGATGAACCGCTTGAACTGCTTAGGAAAAAGTGTGACAGGCTAAACAATGCAGCAAGAACCATTGGTTGCAGGTTGGAAAACCCCTTTATGGTCTTGTCTTTTCTTGCTCTTCCGGTAATTCCTGAACTGAGACTTACAGACAAAGGGCTGGTAGATGTTAACAAATTCGATTTCGTTTCAATATATGCAGATTAGAACTTTTTCCAGAACCCGGGAAAGAAAATTAAAAGAATTGCATAAAACTCCAATCTTCCCAAAAGCATACATGCAATAAGTATATATTTACAAAATGGAGGTAGTAAAAGGTAGTTGGCCATAGGACCTGTGATACCAAGACCAGGGCCAACCCCTCCCATAGTTGTGGCAACAGAAAAAATAGAGGTTCTTAGGTCGATTCCTTGAGTGGTCATTAGGAAAGTTGCAAAGATGAAAAAGCAAAAATACAACCCTATGTATGTTATTGCGCTTCGAACGGTGTTTTCATCAACGATTCTGCCATTTAGTCTTATAGATTTAACCATGCGAGGATGCAGGAAGTAGAGTATTTCCCTAAACACACTCTTAAAAAGGATAACTATCCTTGAGTTTTTGATAGCTCCTGTTGTCGAACCAGGGCAGGCACCAATGAACATAAGCACCAGAAGAACAATATGAGCCAGGGGTCCCCATTTTTCGTAGTCAGCAGTTACAAATCCGGTGGTAGTATTAATGGAAATCACCTGAAAGAAACCGTATCTGATTGACTCCGCCCAGGTCTGGTACACCCTTCCTTTCAAGTCGATCGAGACAATAAGTGCGCACACAAACATAAAAGAGAGGTAAAAAGTGATTATTTCTCTGAAACTGGAAGGCTTTTTCTCTGGCCTTAGCAGCGCCCGCAGGTAAAACGAGAAGTTAATCCCTGATAAAACCATAAAGACCATAACAACAATTTCTACATAGACACTGTTGTATCCTGCTACACTCATGTTCTTTGGAGAAAATCCGCCTGTTGGAATTGTCCCAAAGGAAGTTAGAAGGGCATCGAAAAAAGGTAAGCCTTCAGCCATAAGCAGAATAGTTTCAGCAAGGGTAAAAAAGAAATACACGAACCACAGCAGTCTTGCAGTATCTTTGACTTTTGGAGTTAATCTTTCCTGAGCAATCGAGGAGGATTCAAAGTTATAAAGGTTACGTGTTCCTATATTGACGACTGGGAGAACAATAAGCACAAATATGATAATTCCCATCCCACCCAGCCAGTGAGTGAGACTTCTCCAGAAGAGTATGCTAAGAGGTAAGGATTCGATGTCTTTTAATATTGAGGCTCCTGTTGTGGTAAATCCTGATACCGATTCAAATAGCGAATCAAGGAAACCAGGGAAATAACCGGAGAAGTAAAATGGAAAAGCTCCCAGTACAGAAACAGAGGCCCATCCGATAACAACTATAGCTATAGCCTCTTTTTTTTCAATGTCAGGTTTTTCAGTCTTGAGAATGTTAAAGAGTATCCCTGAGATAAGAGAAATAATAACTGTGACAAGAAATGCAATCTGAGCGCCATCGTTATTTACAATGCTAATAGAAAGCGGGATAAATAAAATAAGCCCTATGCTGATGTATATGATCCCAAGAACTCTGAAAACATTTCGAAAATTCATATAGTTCATTCCTGCACTTCAAGAAGAATTATAGAAACATTATCAATGCCACCCGCTGAAAGAGCTGCGTTGAGAAGCATCTCAGTCCTCTCCTGTACAGATTTTGTTTCCTGATTTACTATCTCCAAAATTACCTCGGTGTCCACCATGTCAATCAGTCCATCTGAACATAATAGAACCTTATCTGCAGGGAGGAGCATTTTTTCATATTCTAAACTGACCTGCAATTCTTCGAATGAAAACCCACCTATGCACTTCGTGAGTATATGTTTCCTTGGATCGTATTTGAAAGTTTCCTTTGTTATTAAACCCTTGTCGAGTAGCTCCTGGGCAACGGTATGGTCCTTTGTTACAAATTCTACTCTATTGGTTCTTATGTGGTAAGCCCTGGAATCTCCGATATGATAAATGAAAACCTTTTCATCAAGAATTACAGAAAGTACTAGAGTTGTACCCATGCCCGCACATTCCGGCCTCTCAGTTATTATTTTTCTACAATCCGAAATTGCTTTGTTCAGGACAATTGCTAAAGTTCTTTCCAACTCAGATGCCGTAGCAGAACGTAAGATAAAGTCCGAATAAGATTCAAGGTGTTTTTTTTTTGTGTTGCTTGCAACCTCTCCACAAGCGTG
>QNCQ01000035.1 GCA_003645825.1 Fidelibacterota bacterium | reverse complement strand
ATGGAGAAAGATTTAAACCTGAAGGCGTTTGTCCACATCAGTGCTGGTCTGAAACCAGTATAATTCATCCAATTGTAAACGGTATGATTGGATGGTTTCCGGACGTTTCATTAGGCGAGATAAGGTTTAAACCAAGGGTGCCTGTTATCTGGGATAGTCTAAAGATTGAAAATTTGAAAGCGAGGAGCAGTGTCTTTAGTTTTAGTTTTACAAGGGAAAAGGGCAAACTAATATATGAGAATAAAAGAGTGTTGGGAAAGAAAATGGAGTTTCTTTTTTAACCGGAAATACCTGCTGGCATGGAAGTTATAGATATCACCGTTAATGGTTCGAGAATAACTTATAAAGATGAGAGGGTGAGGAAATTGTTATATCCACCTTTGAGGTTTAAAGTAAAGGACAGTGTTAGAGTGGAAATGGCTGTGAAAGGCGGAGTTGGTATTATTTTGGATACGCCCAATCCCAGACCCGGAGATGAATCAAGAAGCTTAAGACTAATTAACGAGAAGTTCGAGGATGGAAAATATAGCCTGCTCTTTCAGGGGAGGTCTGGTTATGAATACAGATTTTATGTTAGAGATTTTGATTCGAAGGTGCAGGCTATAGAAGGTGCGGATAAGCTGGTTAATGTTGGTTCTGAGTATGTAGGAGTTGTTTTAAAGTTTGAAGATAAAGGGCAAAAATTTGCCCGTAAGAAGTTGACAATAGATTTAGAATAACTGATTAATAAACAGATTTGTCGAAATATTGTCAAAATAGAGCCCCGCGAAAAGCGGGGTTTTTTATTTGTAAAATTTCCAAAAGTGTGTAAAATTAAGATAACTATTTGAAAATAACGTAATAATTTGCAAAGGGAGTTAATATGGATGAAATAATGACACTTGAAGAAGTTGCTAAATATTTAAAAGTGTCTGAAAGAACGGTTATAAATTGGGTGAATAAAGGGGAACTCCCAGGGGGGAAAATTGGTACTTCTTGGAGATTTAAGCGAGCGGATATAGAGAAATGGGTAAATAGAAAGCTTGGCTCTGGTTCTATTGATTCCAGGGAAGAGTTTTTCATATCTCGCTTACTTGTTCCTGAGCGGGTTGTCATTCTAGATTGTAAAACAAAAAATGAGGCGCTTGATAGTCTGATAGAAGTAATGTCAAGAGTCTCTGGCATAAGCAGCTTTGAAAAGTTGAGGGAGGCTGTCTTCAAGCGTGAGAAGATAATGAGCACCGGAATAGGATTTGGGATAGCTGTACCTCATGTAAGGATTGAAGGTGTTAACGGTGTCTACATGGCATTTGGAGTGAGTAAGAAAGGAATACCAGATTATGAGTCACTAGATGGTAAGCCGGTTCATATAGTAGTTTTAATGGTTGCGGGTGTAGGGCAGCATGTGCAATACTTAAAGGCACTTTCCAGAATTTCCCGAATACTGAGGGATAAAAAGACAATGGAGTCACTGATTGCTGCTAAGGATGAGCAAGAAATTTATAATATTTTAGTGAGTAAAGATAAAGAGGTATAAATATGACTCCTGGTGTTTTGATATTGTTTGGGATAGGAGTTATTGGCGGGATTTTGAGTGCGACCGTAGTAAAGAAGCTTAAAGTTCCACAAGTACTTGGTTATATCCTCACAGGGATAATAATTGGTGGGAGTGGGTTGAACATTGTCACAAGTGAGGATATAATAAGGTTAAGACAATTTAATTATTTTGCTCTTGGGATAATTGGATTCCTAGTAGGCTCGGAGATAAGCTTCGCCACTTTCAAAAAGTATGCAAGACAATTCTCGGCCATTTTGTTTGGTGAAGGTTTATTAGCCTTTGCCCTTGTTTGTATTGCAGTTACTCTTGTTTTGAATAGAATTACCGGGAATTTTCAGGTTTCCCTTGCTGCAGGGATAGTTTTCGCTGCAATCGCATCTGCCACTGACCCCGCTTCCACTATAAGCGTTTTGTGGGAATATCGGACAGCGGGAATCTTAACTACCACTATTATAGCTATAGTTGCTCTGGATGATGCCCTGGCTATGACTTTGTATGGAATCGGGACAAGTGTTGCCCAGTTACTTTCTGGAAGCGGGGGTGAGATAGAAAGACAGATAATAAATATAGGTGTGGAGCTTTTTGGTTCCATTGGGCTTGGTGTTTTTGCTGGGTTTATCGTTGACAGAGTGGTTAGGAAGTCTTCCCAGCATGAGATGATAACCGCTATTGCGATAGGGATAATTTTACTGCTTATAGGTGTATGTGTTAGATACGACATGGATGTGATCCTCGCCGCGATGGCAATGGGAATTACTGTTGTAAATCTAAGTCCAAAGAGGAGCAAGGAACTGATTAATAGGATTAACGCTTTTTCAACCCCGATTTACATGTTGTTTTTTGTGCTGGTTGGTTCGAGACTAACTATAGGAAAAATGCCAGGATGGCTGTGGCTAATCGTTGGGTTATATGTTGTTTTGCGGAGTACCGGTAAGATGGTTGGAGCATGGTTAGGTGCAAAGATATCGAAAGCTGAGATGGTAGTTCAAAAGTACACCGGGCTCACGCTTTTTGCACAGGGAGGGGTAGCCATTGGATTATCAATTATGGCAAGTGGTCATCTCGCAAATGTAAAAGTTGCGGGAGAACTTGCACTGGGCGATGTTGTAATTTTTGGTGTAACAGCCACTACTTTCATTGTCCAGATTATAGGTCCTCCTCTTGTTAAGCTTGCGGTTAGTTATGCGGGGGAAGTTGGGAAGAAAGTCACAGAAGAAGATGTTATTGACAAATTGACAGTTGGGGAACTTACTTCCGGGGATGTTGTTCCGGTGTTTGAGGATACAACCGTGAGAGATGTGGTTTCTCTTCTTGGGGAAAGCAAATATGGGTTTCTCCCCGTCTTGGATAGAAATGGTAGATTTATAGGTGTGGTAACCATGAATGAGATTCGGGATGTTTTGTTTGACCAGTCCCTGTGGGATATTCTTGTTGCTCCAGACATTATGGAGTCCTCTCAGGAGTACGTTCGGAAAGATCAACCCCTAAGAGAGGCTATGAAGGTTATGGACCAGCTACAGGTAGATCAGCTGCCTGTGGTGGATACTACGGATAAGGGCAAATTTGCCGGAATACTCGATAGAAAGTCAATAAGAGGCAGAGTCAGAGAAAAACTCCTGCACACCATGGGGGGTTCAGACAAGAAGGCAATCTCTTCTACTTGATTTCGAATTCTCCCGTGAGCCCTTCGGCAGAACTTGGGCCGACCCATAGTTTGAATTTCCCGGGCTCTACTTTCCACTCCATTTTACTGTTATAGAATCCACATGTGCTTACAGGAAGTCTAAAAGTTACGATTTTATGCTCGTGAGGTCTAATGTAGACTTTTTTAAAATCCTTGAGTTCTTTAACCGGTCGTGTCAGGCTTGCAGAAACGTCCCTGATGTAGAGTTGTACAATCTCTTTTCCCGGGATATCGCTGTCGTTTGTTATTTTCACTGTCACTAACAGTGTATCAGTGGGTCTTAGAACTTTCGGGTAAATTTTAAGCTCGGAATAGATGAATTTGGAGTAACTTAGCCCATATCCAAAAGGGAATAGCGGTCCAGGTTGTAGGTCTATGTATTTTGACTCAAATCTGTTCCCTGGCTTTATGGGTGGTCTTCCCGTCATTTTATGGTTGTAGTAGAGAGGTTCCTGACCGGTGGCTTTTGGAAAAGAAACCGTTAATTTCCCGGAAGGGTTGCAATCACCGAATAGCACATCTACGACTGCAGGCCCGTGCTGGATGCCAAGTTGCCAGCTCTCGATGATCGCAGGAATATTTTGAGCTATCCAGGGTATAGCAAGCGGCCTTCCATTCACAAGAACAACTACTACAGGCTTTTTTAGTCTCGTAATAGCCTTCGTAAGTCTGAGCTGGCTCTCGGTAAGGCCGATGTAAGCCCTACTTCCTCCTTCCCCGCTCATTTCCCTTGTTTCCCCCAGAACGAGAATTATTGTTTTGGCTTTTCTGGCAACTCTTAACGCTTTTTTAAGATCTTTTTCGCTCCATCTCTCAATTTCACATCCCTTTGCATATAAAATATTTTTGCCTCCAATCCGGGTTTCCAAAGCCTCCAGGATAGAGATCACATCTTCCGGTTTGCCTGCACACGACCATGAACCAAGGAGGTCCTTTTTACTTGCTGCCAGAGGGCCTATAAGAGCGACGGGAAAAGAAGACTCATCCAACGGCAGTAGTTTATTTTTATTTTTCAGTAAAACTATGGATTCTCGTGCGATGGTGCGGGCATGGTTGATAAACTCACTTTTTAGTGTTTCGTTTTTTCTTCTCTTCTCACTTCCATAAATAGGATTCTTAAATAATCCCAGTTCATATTTGACGTATAGGATTCTTTTGACCGTGGAATCAACTATGGCTACGGGTAATTTGCCTGATTCAGTGAGCATTTTTAAATTTTTTAAATAAGAAAATCCCATCATCTCCATGTCGACACCGGCTGTAATGGCCTTAAGAGCCGCATTCTGTTTATCCGGGACAAATCCGTGGATTACTAATTCAGCTACAGCATTGTAGTCACTTACAACAAAACCCTTGAAACCCCAGCGTTTTTTGAGGATTTCTCGAAGCGTATATTCGTTTGCTGATGCAGGGATTCCGTTTATCTCGTTGAAAGCCGACATTACGGTAAGAGCTCCTGCATTGATTGCTGCGGCAAAAGGTGGCAAATATACCTGGTATAGTGTGGCAGGTGAGATGTCTACCGTGTTATAGTCTTTTCCTCCTTCGCAAGCACCATAAGCCACGTAGTGCTTGGGACAAGCTACAATCGTAGTAGGATTGCTAAGATCGTTTCCCTGAAAACCCCTTACCCTAGCTTCTGCCATGACGCAGCCAAGGTAGGTGTCTTCACCTGCTCCTTCTGCTATTCTTCCCCATCGGGCATCCCTTGCTATATCGACCATTGGTGCGAAGGTCCAGTGTATGCCATGAGCTGAGGCTTCTATAGCTGCTATTCTGGCACTTTTTTCTACCAGTTTGGGATTCCATGAACATGATTCCGCAAGAGGAATGGGAAAAATTGTCCTGTAGCCATGTATTACGTCCAGTCCAAAGATTAGAGGGACTCCAGTTCTGGTTTGCTTAAGAGCTGTTTCCTGAAGGAGTTTTATTTCTTCGGGTGTCCACACGTTGAGAAAAGAACCTACATTATATTTCAAAATGTATTCTATTGCTTTTTCTTTTCCCACGGCACTGAAGTCGATCTGGATGAGTTGTCCGATCTTTTCATCAATGGTCATGGTTTGCAGCAGGGAGTCTATGAAGTTTCTTCCAGGTCTGCCGGAGGAGAATGTAATTCCGGTATTAAGCCAGAGAAATAGTGCTATAAATAAAAAGAGAAGAGTGCTCTTTGGCTTTTTCATGATATGCTCCTCTTTTGGGGATTCGGATTTTTCACTTTTCCACTCTGATAAAATAACCTCAGGGTAGTTTTTAATCAAGGAATTAGGAACCCCGGGTTGAGCTTTTTCTAAAATCTTATGGCTTTGGTCACGCCTTCTACCGTTTCCGAGGATTTCCTCAGATTCTCAATTTTTTCGTGGGAAAATTTCAGTTCAATATCCCTCTTTATTGAGCATGGATGGAATCCTCATGCAAACATCGTTCATGCTATAAAATTCTCCCTCAGTATAACTGGAAATCGGTAAAATCGAACTTTCATTGTTGGTTACGGACCGGATGATTTCGCCTATTGTAGTTCCTCCCTCCGGGTTTTTCTCTTTTCAAAGGTTACTTTGAGAAGGTCGGTATATACAGGAGAATAGCAATACTATTCCTCAAAAAGAAGAAAGCAGAGGAATCTAACAACGCCTATGTATCAGAGGGTCTTTCAAGACCTGAACGAGAGCTCATCATTACACTCTCAGCACGTACTGCTACGAGTTGCTAGAAGAGCAATCGAGGGAAAGTCAAGGAACTCTGTCTTCCCTACAATCCTTTTTTTCTGATACAAACATTATAATTTTTAACTTTCACAGTTTCTCTCTCTTTCAGAAGCTTCCAATTTAGGCCTGTTAGCTTTTTTATACTGTTACACAAAAGAGCTCACAATAAAAGCATTATACAGACATTAAATAGGTGTGGGAATTTCTTCAGCAGGCCTGCTATAATATCACAAGAATAGCCTTGAGAAAACATATATCTCAAAGGATCGAAGTATACAACAATGAGGGTTTTCCCTCTGGAATTGTTTCCCCCTTTAGAAAGGCGCCAGAATCTTTTCTCGAAATCATTTCTAATTTTTTCTTCCCTGATGGAAAGGAGCTCCTCAATCCTGGCTGTTCCATTAGAACTTCCCTCAATCCAGTTCTTGGTTTCTTCTACCAGTTCGATCAAAAAATCCGTCATTGCATAATCGCCCAGGCGTATATTGAACTTTTTATCCCGGTCGCCCAATTGTCCCGAGAAACTGAAATTGATGATGGTTCCCTCTTTGTCGTTTATAATTTCGTTAAATTCCATGACCGAGATGATGGGAACAACATAGTGACAGGAAAGGATAATTGTCTTTAAGATGGGCCCGGTAGAAGAAAGAATTTGTTCCTTGGTTTTATCTAAAAAATCAATCTCGACAAAAGGTTTCTTCCCAGGGAGGTCAGCATTTTCCTCCAAGAACCACCGGGGAATTCCCACGCATCTATTCCGATAATTCTTCCGGAGGAATTTAATTACAGAGTTCAGGGATTTACCTTTAAAGGGAACAAAAATGCATCGCATGTTTTTTACTAGGTATAGATATTTATGCACTTCTTATTTCCTTACCAGAGGGATCTAGAAAAATATCCCCTGTCTGAATACTTGTAACACGATTGATTTCCAGTGTGGGACTAAAGAAGCTCAGGATACCAGAGTCTTTTTCGTAATCGATAACTATTCCAAGAGATAAAACCAGCCCCTCGTCATCATTTAAAGAGATCAATCTATTTCTCAAAGTGGCTTTATTCATACTGACCACTGTCCCGTGTATCCCGATTTCACGAAGATTAATAGAGTACTCCTTAACTACCTTGAAATAGTTTCTAAACTTTTCCTCTCGATATAGCTGTCTTTCTACCATGCTTCTTGGTTTTACCGATGGGGGCACTTTGAATCTTTTTATTATGGGGAAGGCTCTTTTATAAAAATTTCTCGCAATCCCCTCCAGCTCATCTTCATCCTGAAAAATAACAAGGTGATCAGGTCTGACAGTCTGAATTACATTATACTGAAACTCAAGTGCTGCATCTCCTATAACGAATCCCGAGGAATCTATAACTACTTTTCCGGGATTCATCTCCCGGGCTTTGTCAAGAAGGACTCTGATACCCGTTAGATTTTGCAGAAGATGCCTTGCAGGAGAGGTAGAACCCGCAAACATTAGAAACTCTTTATCTTCAATATTGTATCTGTTTCTATAGAATGCCATTCCAGTTGTAGTGGGAGGTCCAATGGTTGACTGCCCTGGATCACAATCGATATAGGCTACAGAAAAGTCCTTTAAGAAGCTCTCTATCAGATATTTGCAGAAAGTGGTCTTCCCACTATCGGATCTGCCTATAACGTAAATTACATCCTGTGTTCTTCTCGCTAACAGCTCATCGATAAACTCTTTCCACTCGGCCTGAATTATTATCACTCGAATATCCTTTTTTTACATTCGTTACAAAAGAATTCCCCTTTTTGGTCGGTGTCGATTATTGAATTGGAAAAATGCATCACACATGATGTAAGAGAACAGTGTCTTAAACCAAAGGTATGCCCCAATTCGTGAACGGCTTCTTTCGTCAATCGCTCCATGAAAATTTCGGAGTCCTCTTTCTGGCCATAAAATTCATTTTTCAGGCGCGTAGTAGACACAATACATATTCCAGAGTAAAGGTCGGTTTCCCCAAAGACAAAGTTCAAGCCATCTGCATAAAGATCTTTATCGGTAATTGCCAGAACCCTGCTTTTAGTTTTTATTATGTTGCCCAGGTAACGGATAAGCTCGGAGGAGTTGTACTGCCTGCGAGTTTTGTTGTAAGCTCCCTCCCATATGAGTATAGAATCCAGAAGACGAACAGTGCACTCAAAAATATTCTGGATTTTTCCCTTTAAAGGTTCCAAAAAGCCGGTTTCCCCTAATCCCAGAGGCAATATACATATTTCCATAGCACCTGCGGCATATTGTTTTTATGGGCAAGAAGATATGTGCTTTCTGTACCTAGTACATATCCTTAAGTGAGGAACAGTTCTGATGAACGAAAAGCGAAAAATGGACCTCAGACAATTACCTCCTCTTCGTCTTCCCCTACGGTTTCTACAGGAGCATCACCCCATAATTTTTCAAGATTATAGTACCTTCGCTTTTCTTCCCGAAAGACGTGAACTACAAAGTCCACATAATCCATCAGCACCCAGGATAAATTCTGATAACCTTCTATATGCCAGGGTCTTGCATACGGTTCCAGCTTTTTCTCAATTTCATCAACAATGGCCTTTACATGGAGATCCATATCTCCAGAGCATATAACAAAATAATCAGTAACGGTAGTGAGCTTTCGTAAGTCGAGTATTAGTATATTCCTTGCCTTCTTGGTGAGGGCTATTTCTGCCGCTTTTTTTGCCAGTTCGTAGCTCGAATAATTCTCGAAAGATCTATCTTTATCCATCAAATTTCTAAAATTCTTCACTTATAGATAGTACATCTCTGTAAACCGCAAGATCTTTGTAGTCCTTGCCAAGTATTATGCTAACGTCTACTCTATATCCGGATTGGGGTCTGTTGATTATTCGCTTTTCATTGAGCTTCAGCGCTTTTACAACTTCATTACATTTTTTGATGTCCGAAGACCGATTCAGAATAAGCGTCTTTTCATAATTTAATCTATCAGCATTTCCAACGTATAGCACATCGAAGCCTTCCTTCCTTAGGTAATTTGAAAATTTATGGGCTAAGCCATTTACGCCACAGCCGTTAAGCACTTCAATTTTGATATCTAAGAAGGGTTTTTCAAGTAACAGGTCTTCAGGAGTTAGCTCAAATTTTCCCGTTGTTGCGAGATCAACTTTTGTTCTATTGGATGCATATCTGGAAACCATGGAAAATATAAAACCGATTATCACGACACTGAGACAGAATATAACAAGGTTCAATAGCCATTTTTGCACGTGAGCACTTTCCAAACTACGTCTCCTGGTAACCATATCTCCTGCTCACCTCAGAATATAGCTTGGAACGTACATATAATAGGAAGGATAATAATAAGGAGTAATATCAAACCTCAGGTTTATAAAAGTGTTTCTCGTAGGTTTGTATAAAAGTTCAGCACCATATATCAGGTTATTAAGAAGGTTGGAATTGTGACCAATCCCCCTGGTGAGAGGTGAGTGCACAAATCCAAGGGTGGCATTAAGTAGTAGTTTATCCGATATCAGAAAAGACATCTGATTTATATACATCCCAACCGACCCGGAAAAATTGCCCATTGAAAAGAAGGAAAGCGAATATGACTGTCGCATGAAAAACCTGTCCGAGGAAAGGAGCCCACTCAGCGGCCCATAGTCTGGCAGCTTTATCCGCTCTTCAACGCTCATTTTCCTTTCAACCTGAGTTTTAAGCTGCGCGTCTAACTCAAAGGAGAGTGAAAGCATTAAAAAAGCTGCCACTATCAAAATCTTGAGAGTTCTCATTTTTCAACCCTTTATTCATAATTCACGTACATTTTATATCTTTTATAAAACATTGTCAAGCCTTATCTTTCCATCAAATAAATATTATCAATCAGCCTTGTTTTACCAAACCAAACAGCTACCGCAGCCAGGGTTCCGGGCTTCACTTCTGAGACAGGTTCAAGATTCTCATCATCAACAATTTCAACATACTCAATCCGAGCAAGTGGAGCCGTAGCAATTGTACTCTCAATAATTTCTTTAAGTTTGGCAGCATCCCTGTTGCCCATCTTGACTTTTTCCCTTGCCACTTTTAGAGCTTTATAAATCATCGGAGCTTGCTTTCGCTCTTCATCGTTCAAATAGGTATTTCTGGAACTCATGGCAAGGCCATCATGTTCCCTGATAACTGGTCCCACGACAATTTCTACAGGGAAATTAAGATCTCCTACCATCCTTTTGATAACTATAGCTTGCTGAACATCCTTCTGACCGAATACGGCAATGTCTGGTTGGACAATATTAAATAATTTTGCCACAACAGTTGTCACCCCTCTAAAGTGACCGGGACGATACTTTCCGCACATACCTTTTGTAAGTTTCTCAACGTTTACATATGTTTGAAAATTTTCCTGATACATTTCTCGATTATCGGGATGGAAAACTATATCCACCCCTCTTTCTTCAGCAAGTTTAAGGTCCCTTTTCAGGTCGCGAGGATATCTGTTATAATCTTCGTTTGGTCCAAATTGGATCGGATTTACAAAGATACTTACCACAAGAACATCCGACCTCTTACGAGCAATATCCATCAGAGAAAGGTGCCCCTCATGGAAATATCCCATTGTTGGTACAAATCCTATGATCTTGCCCTCTCTCTTGAATCTTTTTATTTCTTCCCTCAAATCAGCAATTTTTTCTATCAGTTTCATCATCCTAAATCCTCTCTAATAGCTTTCATCTTTGGAAGGAAAACTACCATTTCTTATGTCATCTCCATATTTACGAACGGCTTCCCGAACTTCGTCAGATAGATTTAGATATCTTCGAACAAATTTTAATTTCACCTTGTCATAAAGCCCTAACATATCGTATAATACCAGAATTTGCCCATCACAATATGGGCCTGCTCCAATTCCGATCGTTGGAATTTCAAGAGATTCTGTTATCTCTTTTGCAAGCTTAGATGGCACCTTCTCAAGGACAATTGCAAAAGCTCCTGCTTCCTGAAGCAGTACAGCATCCCTTTTTATCCTAGTCGCTTCGTCCTCTTCTTTCCCCCTTAGTCTGTATCCACCAAACTGATGCACGCTTTGGGGAGTGAGTCCAAGGTGCCCGAGCACAGGGATACCGATGTCAACCATCCTTTTTACCAGATCACAAACATGCTCTCCCCCTTCGATTTTTACAGCTTCAGCTCCAGCTTTCAGAAATGTTCCTGCATTCCTAATGGCCTCGTCCTCCCCCACCTGATAAGAGAGGAATGGCATGTCAGCCACAAGCAGGGCTCTATTCAAACCATT
>QNCQ01000034.1 GCA_003645825.1 Fidelibacterota bacterium | reverse complement strand
TCTCTTAAGAGTTACAGGAACTCTCCCAAAACTTTCCACTCTATCATCATCCAGTACTCTGCCCAACAATATAGCCCCAGCGCAGGTTCCAAATACCGGCCTATCGAAACCTTTCAGAAAAGACAGATACCCCATCTCCCCCGCAATTTTGGTCATAGTGGTTGATTCACCTCCTGGGATAATCAGGGCATCTATGGCGTCTAGCTCAGACAGATACCTTACGATTCTCACCTCGTAGCCGAGATTTTCTACAACCTCCCTGTGTTTCTCAAAAGCCCCTTGAAAACCGAGTATCCCAATGACAAACTCTCTTTTCTTCATAACGGATAAGCTCCATGCCCCTTACCAGCCACGGGTAGCAAGTCTTTCTTCTTCAGGTATTTCGGACAATTCTATACCCTTCATAGGTTCGCCCAGATCAGCAGAAATTTCAGCGAGCTTTTCAGGATCGTTGTAATATGTGACGGCCAGTACTATCGCTCTTGCCCTCGCTTCGGGATCTTCGGACTTAAAAATACCCGAGCCTACAAAAACAGCCTCAGCTCCAAGTTGCATCATTAAAGCTGCATCAGCAGGTGTAGCTATACCTCCAGCAGCAAAGTTGGGAACAGGCAATTTCCCATCCCTCGCTACCTGTCTAACAATTTCAAATGGAGCCCCTAACTTCTTAGCTTCAGCCATTAACTCATCATCCCGCATAGTTGTTAACTTTTTAATTTCAGATTGAACCTGTCTCATATGTCTGACTGCCTCTACAACATTACCAGTGCCAGCTTCCCCTTTTGTTCTTATCATGGCTGCACCTTCTCCAATTCTCCTTAAGGCTTCTCCGAGATTGCGACATCCACAAACAAATGGGACTTTGAAATCATGTTTCCAGATGTGATTTTCCTCATCTGCAGGTGTCAATACTTCACTTTCGTCTATAAAATCCACCCCCAGAGCTTCCAATATCTGTGCCTCAACAAAATGCCCGATTCTACATTTCGCCATCACCGGAATAGAAACAGCATCCTGTATTGCTTTTATAATTTTAACACTAGACATGCGAGCAACACCACCATGTGCTCTTATATCAGCCGGGATTCTCTCAAGTGCCATTACAGCCACAGCTCCTGCCTTTTCAGCTATCTTAGCCTGTTCTGGAGTGGTTACATCCATTATTACACCACCCTTCAACATTTCAGCAAGGCCAACTTTTACCTCAAATGATCCTTTTTCCATGGCTTCCTTCCCCATTTTCCCTAATAAATTTAATCATATTTTCTCAATTTTACTTACTATCTCATCAATAATAAACTTCGGAGTAGAAGCTCCAGAGGAAATCCCTACCGTCTTTACTCCTTTAAACCATCCTTTCTCTAATTCATCAGCGCTACTGATTAGATATGTTTTTTTATTTATCTTGTTTGCAATTTCAAACAGTCTTCTGGTATTCGCACTTCCTCTTGATCCAACTATCAAAACAACATCCTTCGATGCTGCAAGCTCCTTTACCTGTGTCTGCCTGTTTCTGGTAGGTCTGCATATAGTATTTACGAATCTTAAATCATCTATTCTGGCTGCCAGTAACCCTACTATCTTTGATACATACTCAACTGACTGGGTGGATTGCACAACAATGCCAGCCTTTTTTACACTTCTGACAGCCTCGATATCCTCCTCCCCGGAAATAACTATACTCTTCCCATCAAAACTTTTTATTGCTTCCACTTCCTCATGCCCTTTATCACCCACAATGATAAGTACTCTTCCCTCCCGTAAAATTTCCATCGCCTTGTTGTGAATATTTACAACGAGAGGACAGGTCGCATCTATTACTTTTAACTTTCTCTCTTTTAATCTTTTTACTATCTGTGAAGGTGTCCCATGCGACCTTAAAAGAACCGGAAACTCCTTGTCTATCTCTTCGATCGAACTGACAGCCCTAACTCCAAGGGATTCCAGCTCTTTTACAACATGTTCATTATGAACTATATCACCCAGCATGAAGACTTTGCCATACTTCCGTGCGACTTTCTTTGCTATCTCTACGGCACGGTTCACACCGTGACAAAAACCGGACTCCTTTGCTATTTCTATTTTTAACTTCATTAAACCTTAGATGGTACTATCCCATGCTGGGTTTGGTATTTTCCTCTCCTATCAGCATAAGAAATGGAGCACATTCTTTCCGCTTCCACGAAGAGAACCTGACAGATACCTTCAAAAGAGTGAATCTTTACGGGAAAAGGAGATGTATTGGAAATAGAGATTGTTATGTAACCTTCCCATTCTGGCTCGAGAGGGGTGACATTTACCATCACACCGGATCTGGCGTAAGTCGATTTCCCAAAACACATAGCTATAATTTTCCTTGGTATTCTAAAGTATTCATAACTTCTACCCAAAACGAAACTATTTGGCGGTATTATACATTCCTTTCCTTTGAAATCTTCGAAAACAATAGAATTTTTATCCTTTGGGTCTACCGTTTCACCTTTAATCTTCCGGGGAATCCTGTATTCATCAGACAGTCTTACATCGTAACCATATGAGGAAACTCCAAAAGATATAACTCCTTTAGATACTAAAGATTCATCAAAAGGTTTTATCATTCCGCAACTTTTTGACATCTCAATTATCCACTCGTCAGACTTCACAGACATTTAGATACTCCTCTCACCAAACAGTTCAAATACTTCCTCTAACACCAGGCCTATAGCCTCGCTTATGGACATTTGTAGCAACATCCCGGCTGCATAAGGATGTCCTCCACCTCCATGCCTATGGGCAATGCCATTAACTGCCACTCTTCCTTTCGACCTGAAATTAACCTTTATCTTTTTATCATCAAGTTCAAGGAACATTACAGAAACTTCAACATCCTTGATTGATCTCACAAAGTCTGTAAACCCGTCAACATCCTCAAGTTTTGCCCCTTCAGATTTTATCTCTTCCCTGGTAAGAGAAAACCACGCAACTTTTCCAGAAAGCTCATAGTGTAGATGTTGTAAAACGTACCCCAGAAGCTTCGCTTGTATGGGTCTCAAATTCTCATAAATCTGCCTATACACCTGCCCCGGCTTGACTCCGTGCTCGAGCATTTCTATTGCCATTTTCAGGGCTTCTATAGTAGTATTTTCAAATCGAAATGATCCTGTATCCGTTAAAAGACCTACATAAAGTGCCTCTGCAATAGGATAATCTATCAAAGAAGAGTCAATACACTTAATTAAATCGAATATCATAAAAGTAACTGAAGGGGCATCAGGATCAACAATCTCAATATCGAAATTTCCATGTTTGTTAGGATGGTGATCCACACATATCTTCAGGATGCTGGATTTACTTACATACTCTCCGATACAGCCGAGTCTATCAGGTGTTCCTATATCGAAAACCATTATAAGGTCCACACCTTTGAAAACTGAAGATCCCATCTGCTTGGTATACCTTTTAAACATCCCTTCCCTATTCAGAAATTCGTATTCCGGTGGGAGATCGCTCGAGTTATAAATTACGGGATCCTTCCCCAGTTTCTTAAGAAAATAATACATTGCTGCTTCACAACCTAGACCATCACCGTCAGGGTTTATGTGAGTTGTCATCAGTATTTTTCTGCTATTCTCAATTGCCCTTTTTACCCTATCCCACTTATATTTCGGTACGAGCTGTTTCATATAATACCTAAAAAACTAAACAGTTAATTTAAGGTTTTATTAACTATTTTGACAAAAAATTTAACACAGTCCTCGTAATAAGAAAAGTTTCCTAATGTTAAAAGACACCTTACCTTTCTATGTAGCAATTGCTTAGCCCGTGTGCTAAACGTCACATCGTAATTTAACTTTTTTATGTATAATTATTGTAGATTTTGAAATAGAGGGGGGGAAATCATGAAAAGCTTCATCAATTTAAGAAAATTTTCTGTTGTGATGCTTGTGTTACTGCTAGCTGTAGCACCGGTAATACTTAATGCATCACAACCAGAATTGAGCCCCCAGGAGGTGGTTAAATTAAAAGCAATGAGACAAAAAGCTGTAGAGCAATACCAGCTTCAACGTCTTTTGAAGTTTGAAAATTCCTACAAAACGTCTGCCGAATTCATTCCTTTGGTTAAACAGCAGCCGAAAAAAGTGATACCCAATCCTGCCTTACTAAGAAGTAGAAGCTCAAAATTTCCGAAGCCTGCTCTTATCCAGGAATTCCAACCTAATCTGCTTGGTAAAATTACAACAGGAGGGACGAGCTTTCTTGTCAACGGTAAAAAAAGCGATACGATTCGCGTCGGGGATTATCCTACATTCACATTCTCTTTCCCATCCGGTACAGACACTGCATCATTTCATATAATAGTTGATCTGGATAAGGATGGAATATGGGATGGTGGTTCTGAACCAGTAATCGGATCATATGAGCTTGAAGATAACGATAGCCACGACGAAAATCCGGCGACAGGTGTGTACGAATTAACCTTTGACGAAGACTTCTTCCAGAAAGAAGATGAACCCTTTAACAGAATATCTTACAGTTTTCTTTATCTTTTAACCTCCTTAAGTGCTTCCGATACAACTCACATCCTGTGGGAGAACCTGGACACACCTTACTCAGTTTCAGGAAATGTTAAAACTGAGGATGAAACCCCACTCGAAAATATTATTGTTATTGTTGAGTCAGAAGAACACGGAGCTTGGATTGGTGTTACGGATGTTTCTGGAAATTATGCCATAAATGTTCCAGACGTTGGCGACTACAAAATATCCTGTTTTGATATTTTTAACGTATCCGGTGGATTATTCCCAACTCCACAATTCTACGATGTGTATGTTACTGAAGCTACGGGTGGCTTTGACTTTACCTATGTTGAGGGAGATGCCACGATAGAAGGGACAGTTAGAGATGATTCAGACAATCCTATCTCTGGTATTGGTATAGAGATAAGTGCGGGTCCGATAGAACTTGAAACCACGACAGATGCTAGCGGTTATTACTCTTTTACTGTATTGTCAGGCGATTATAGTGTTAGGTTAGACCCAGAGACTGTCATACCGACATTTATGTTAAAAGAAGAAGTCCATACAACAGTAAACCCCGGCGAAACAGTTACTATAGACTTTAATCTGTATCGTACAGATAGTGAAATAACAGGGAAAGTGTACGTCGACGATGTTCCTACATCAGATATAGAAGTGTCGGCATGGAGCCCAATTTACGGATTTACTGTTGCAAATACAGATGAAAACGGTGATTATGTGTTATCAGTGAAAGCAGATTCTATCGAAAGGTATTGGGTAGGAGTCACTGAGGAGGATTACGAAGAGGGTTATGTGCAATGGGAGAATCATTGGAATATCGCAGCTGGCTCAACTGGAATAGACATTCACCTCATCTCTGTTACAGGTGGATTATTTGGGGCGTTTATAAACAATGAAACGGGTGATACAATAAGGAACGAGTATGATTTGTTTATTTGTGCAGAAGACATGGATACACACCATGAATTTTACTGGGGTCCAGATCCTGAGACAGGATTATATACATTTTACCTTCCAAATGGGAACTACTTAATATCTGCCGGCGGAGCCAATTTCCGTTACTCCCAGTTAGATACGATAGAAATAACCGGAGAAATGATACACTACGATGTATATCTTGATCCGATTAATATCAACTCAGCCATAGAGGGATATATATATGATTCTGAATCAAACAGTCCTATCTCTGGTGCTTATATACAGGTATGGAATGAATTTTTCTTCCAGGATACCTACTCTGATGGCTCGGGGTTTTACCACATTGATTTACCGAGCGGCGATTACAGTATAACAGTAGACGCTACCGGATACAATCCATATAATGATTGGTTCTCAATTGGTGAAGGAGAAACTCAGACTATGAATATATACCTGAGCCCATCTTCTGAAGTCATATTTGATGGACATGTTTACGACAACGAAAATAATCCAATAGAGGGAGCAGAAGTTCATGTAAGGAATATGTTTTCACATTTCTTTACATTAACCGATGATTCTGGATACTTCAGAATTCCTTTACCTAATGGAGATTACATGGTGGACGTTTTAGCTGCAGGATATTATCCAGTCATAGATGAGCCTCTATCAATATATGATACTTGGATAACTAGGGATTATTATCTCAATCCTATATCTATTGAAGGTGCGATCAAAGGAATTATTACAGATGCAGAAACATCTGAACCGATAGATTCCGCACATGTCTTCCTAAAAAGTATTACTGATACATTACTTGTATTACACCAGGTGAGTGAAGTAGACGGCACATTCAAATTTGAGGTTCCAAACGGCAAATATTTCCTGCGCGTTGATCACGAAGATTATGTAACGTTTGTATCAGACACTATCGAAGTCGACAACGATACAGTGAACGTGGATGTACAACTTGAAAAACCTGATGGGACAGTACGTGGAACGGTATATGATAATGATACAGAAAATGGGATACCAGAAGCACTTGTAACAGTTACAGACTTAGCAACCGGAATGATATTGCCTGCTATAACTGATCCCAATGGTTACTATGAAATTCCACTCAAAAATGGATACTACATAATAACTGCGGTAGCTCGCGGGTATTTCCCATCTGAACCGGACACCTTTCAGATTGCTGATAGTGACGTAACCATTGACATAGGACTCACTCCCAGGGAATGGGCAGAAATCATTCCTCCAAGAATTATTGCTGTAGAAGATGTGCCACACGATCAGGGACGGTGGGTTAGATTAACATTCTTCGGTGGAAGCAATTACGGAGAACCTTTCGGTGGTTGGAGTATATGGAGACTTAGGACTTTTGAACCCGTTGAGCACATTACAGACCCATATCTGTATGGTATGGATTTCATAGATTTCATCCCATTCCATGGTGATACAGTTTACTCCGTTGTTGTTCCGACTCTAATTGATTCCAATGCATATACATCTGAGTCAGGAAACTACTGGTCAACCTTTATAGTCTCCGGGCATTTATCATGGGATATGTACTGGTGGTTTGATTCCAGACCCGCATCTGGCTACTCTGTTGATAATATAATACCGCACGTTCCTGCAAATCCATCACTGAGTGTTTCAAGTGAAGGAATTACCATAACATGGGATCCTGTGCCTGATGAAGATCTGGCATTTTACGCTGTTTTTAAATCAACAACGTCTGGTAGTTATACAGACAATCCTGCTTACATGACTACAGAAGGGTTCGTTACTGACACAGAAGTTGAATCCGGTCAAACTTACTACTACACTATTGTTGCAGTGGATGCAAACGGAAATGTAAGTGATCCAAGCGAAGAGGTAAACGTTACATACACCTCAATTGAAAAAGAGAATCCAATTCCAGAAAAATTTGCATTATACGATAACTTCCCAAATCCCTTTAACCCAACGACTCAGATCAAATTCGATATGCCCGAACAGGGATTTGTAATTCTGAATATCTATGATCTAACTGGAAAGCTCATTAAAACTCTGGTAAATGAAAGAAAGAACCCTGGTACCTATGTTGCAACCTGGGACGGTACCAATAACAAAGGTCAGAAAGTTCCAAGCGGGATATACATCTACAAACTTGATATCAAAGGGAAGTTCTCGAGTAGCGGAAAAATGATTCTAATGAAGTAATCCTACATCGGTCCGGAAGCGAAAGCCCCGCCACTTTAGCGGGGCTTTTTTTATTTATCCGAAACTTTTAAATTCGCCCTTTGAAAATAGGGGAGGTCTTTCTATGGATTGCAAAAAGGATAAAAACCTTGAGTTTTGCAATTGTACATACGAACCATGCTCCAGAAAAGGTATCTGTTGTGACTGCCTTCGATATCATCTTAGAATGAGACAGCTTCCAGCGTGCTGCTTCCCCGATGATGTAGAGAAAACCTATGATCGATCATTTGAAAGGTTTGCCAGCCTCGTTAACTCTGGGAGAATATGACATAAAAAACAGGCTTTACTCTTGGCTGATCTGGAGAAGTGTATCAAGTTCAGTACAAAATTTATCTGGATCCCTAAAACCAATTATATGCTTTATTTTTTCACCATTGGGTTTTAAGAATAATATATTCGGGATGCCAACTCCCCCATATTTTCGCGCATTGGCATGTAGACTGTCTGCAAGAGATGGAAACTTGTCCACATCTATCCGCACCAGAACGAAATTTTCCAGTCTTTTTCTGACTTCTCTATTGGCTAAGGTAGAATCTTCAAGCATTTTGCAATATGGACACCATGATGCAGAAAACTCTACGAGCAAAGGTTTGTCAACCTTATCTGCCACAACCACTGCGGAATCGAGATTAGAATACCAGACTTGCTCTACTTTTTTCTTTTGCCACACAGAGGGAGCGGAACCACACAAAGCAAAACGAAAACAGTTGTAGTAACTTTTTTCATAGTTCGCTCTTTTTTTTAACCCTAAAATTAAAAAAATATATGGCCTTACGTCTCCTGAAAATCAACGTTTGTAATAACGCACCAGATAATCCACCAGCATATCAATATCACAGGTAAGCAAAATCTCATATTTATCACCGCTGCCAGCATAAACAAAAAGTTTGTTTTCAATTTTTATAGCTCCGACAGGGAAAACTACAGCAGGAACATCAACAGGATACTCGTCATCGCCATATAGCTCATATGACCTGTTCGGAATGTAAATAGGGAACTTTGATCTTGCTATTATTTTCTCCGGTCTGTCATAATCCAGGAGGGCCACATTTACACTATAGCCTCTTTTTATCTCCTCCTTGAGGCCGTAACGGTCACATATTTCCCTGTCAATCTTCCCAACAGCATGGTATATAAACAACCATCCTTCATCTGTCAGGATTAAAGGAGTGCCTGGGCCTATCTTCTCGGATTCATGTCTGAAATCACCTACTCCCATAAAGAAGTATCTTTCCTTGGTGTCAGAAACATTTTTCCAGTACTCCCCATTAGCACCGGGATTAAGAATGACTTCAATATCGTCAAGCTTGACCAGATAAACATTGGGATAAAACCTTAAAAACATATAGAAGCCCTTATCGTGCTCTGCCAAAATGGCATTTCTTGAATCAAAGGAAGTGATTATACCGTGGTAATCTATTTTCTCGAGATCGGTTGTAGAATATACTGCTACCCTGTCTGCGTTATCTCCTTTAAAAGGAGGTTTAATTTTCCCGCACCCGATAAGAAAATATCGCTCCTTAGTTTTTATTATTCTTATGTCCTCTATGCCATATAAAAAATCTGAATGCTCACTACCATCGCCTTTTATTACAATATCATCTCTTCTTCTGAAATTTATCCCATCATCACTTTCGAGCAGGTATACCTCCGATACATAATTTTCGAGGATTGTTCTTTTCACTCCGATTTTTGGATCGTAGAATTCTGATTTGTGGTACTCCTTATGACAACGAGGTGCCAAAATAATTTTATCTCCACAGATTTCTGCTCCACCATTAAAGACTGCTCCGATTTTCTTTTGCCCACTTTCTTCCCATACTAGTCCAAGATCCTGTGGTTTTACAACAGGATTTCTTACATAACTACTCATCTTAAACATATAATATTCACCGCCGAACTTAACTATCTCTCCATTACCAAAGTTGCTAACCTCAATTTCTACCCCACTCATCATTATCCCTCTTTTCTGAGTTCTTCAAACAATCTTATAAATCTTGATGCTATTTTCGTAGCATTATTTTTCTCCAGAAATTTCTTCACTTTATTAATATCAAACCCATTATCAAACAATTCTATAAGCTTTTTTCTCAAATCCTCGAAATCATTATATTTTATTATCTCCTCTCCATATGTATCAACATAATTTGAATTATGAAAAACTATTGGACATCCAGCGCCTAATACCTGGCAGACAGTACTCGAAACCACAGCTTTATATTTCTTATTCGATTCACGATGTATTAGCAAAGCATCACTTGCATACAAGTATGAATAAATTTCATCCATAGTTAAAGCTTTAACCCTTAAGTCAATGAATTTATTTTCTTTAGTCTGATCTTTAACGATTTCAACATTAGATTCAGGATTCAAAATTACCAGATATCTTAACTTATACCTATTCGATAGTTCCTTTAAAGGGGGTATAACAGGCAAAATATCTTCTGCCCTGAAACCAAATGAAAAAATTATTTTTTCATTTGTAGGTAATCCAAGCTTTTCCCTTGATTTTATTTTATCTCCAGGCTTAAAAGGATAATGTGGATAAGGAATCAACTTTATCTTATCCTCAGACCAATTTTTCAAAAGGTACTCTTTATAACGCTCATCAAAGCAAACTATCCCATCCCAATCGAATTTATAATACAATGGATCATTAGGAGCTTTGCCTTCATGAGCAACCATGACAGTTTTCGCTTTTCTCTTTATCTTGTCCCAATACTTAAGTAGCTTTTCCGCAGGTAGCCTTTCCACATTCTGAGCAACGAAGATTTCAAAGTCTGCTTCAAGAATTGGCTTGGGATTAAAAAATGAAGCCCGTGTGTATGGATGTACTTCATCCACAGAGAAATGCCGTATAACATATTTTTCATCCGTCTGGTTTGTTGGTCGTGCATCTGGATGTTTTATGGCTGAAAATACTGTGAGTTTATGCCCTATCTCTACCCAGGTTCTACCTATCAACTCTGCGTGGATTGACGGCCCATTTGCAGCATTCCAGAGACACATCATCCCAATCTTCATGGTCTAACCTCTTTATCAAAAACTCCACAACATGTCTAATTTACAAACATTTAGGTTGTCGTTGGTAATAAGATCTTCTAAATGTATATAGTCAGCACGCACCGAAGTATGCTTACTAACTTTCTTTGAGATATTTATTTTTTGTCCCTGAGTTCCAGTCTGACCATTAAACTCGTCCGAATCCGAGAAAATGTCCAACCACGCATCCCTTTCTAATCTTCCATGAGAAATTTCCAGTTTCCATCCGTGGTCATTACTTACACCCACTCCCAAAAGATATCCTTTGTTGCTTTTATCAACCTCTACATTAACAACACCTTCTGCAAAAAGAGAAAGAGTAAATTTTGGACTATTATTAAACACGATTTTCATTCCAGGAGAAAAGACATTATAATCGTATTTTAGTTTTCCACTGCTGAGTGTATTTGTCCCTGGTGAATGGTCGAGAGCTTTCCCTTTGACGTTTCCAAACAGATAACATCCAACATACATTTGGAGTTCCACATTATCACTTTTCACAAAATCAAATCCTGGTTGAAAATA
>QNCQ01000033.1 GCA_003645825.1 Fidelibacterota bacterium | reverse complement strand
GGAGTGAGAATCGTGTTTCCGTTACTCCTATGGGGGTTGAGGTGCTTGTAAGCGATGGACATGAGGTTCTTGTTGAAAGTAACGCAGGTATAGGAAGCGGGTTCAGGAATGAGGACTATGAGAAAAGCGGGGCTAAGATTGTTGACAGTGCGAAAGAAATTTTTGAAAAGGCGGAAATGATTGTTAAAGTGAAAGAACCTCAGCCTAAGGAACTGGAAATGATAAGGCCTGGGCAGGTGGTTTTTACTTACTTCCACTTTGCTGCCAGTGAAGAACTGACAAGAGGGTTTATTGAGACTGGTGCAATAGCTGTGGCTTATGAAACGATAGAGCTTGAGAATGGTACTTTGCCGCTGCTTGTACCAATGAGTGAAGTTGCTGGAAGAATGGCAGTTCAGGAGGGGGCAAAATATCTTGAGAAAGCACAGGGGGGGAGAGGTATATTACTCGGAGGCGTTCCTGGAGTGAAGCCTGCTGTTGTTACTATTCTCGGTGGAGGTATTGTGGGTATGAATGCTGCTAAGATGGCAGCAGGTCTTGGTGCCACGGTTTATATACTGGATGTAAACCATGAGAGACTCAGATACCTTGATGATGTTATGCCCAAAAATGTAATTACTATTTACTCGAACCCGTATAACATAAGGAGGCTTTTACCGGAAACTGATCTATTAATAGGAGCTGTCCTTATTGTTGGTTCGAAAGCACCGAAGCTTGTTACTCGTGAGATGTTAAAGCTCATGAAAAAGGGTGCTGTAATTGTTGATGTTGCTGTTGATCAGGGTGGGTGTGTAGAAACGACCAGACCTACAACTCATGATGACCCTGTATATTTTGTTGATGGGGTTTTGCATTATTGTGTTGCCAATATGCCCGGTGCTGTCCCTTATACCTCCACTATAGCTTTGACCAATGCAACTTTTTCATATGTCAAAATGCTGGCTGACAAAGGATTTATAAAAGCTTTTAAAGACTCGAAAGAAATAAGAACGGGATTGAATATTTATAAAGGAAAAGTTACTCATCCAAATGTTGCAAAAGCGTTTGATCTAGAGTATATTTCCCCTGAGGAAGCTGTCGGGGAGTAGAGATAAGAAGTAGAGTACTTGTATACCACAAAATAGATGACATCTTTGAGTTAAGTCTGAACTGTATTAAGCCGGCAAGGTTTGAAGTTCAGATTTCCTCTTTAGAAAGAGCTGGGAAGAGGTTTAGTACAATTAGTGACTTTAAAAGTCCTGTGGAGGGGGAGGTTATTGCCATTTCCTTTGATGATGCTTATGAATGTGTTTATAGGCATGCTTACCCTATCCTTGATAGATACGGAATTCCTGCTACTGTTTTTGTTATAGCAGATTATATTGGGAAGAAAAATCTGTGGGATGTTCCTCTGTCGGTTAAGAGAGAGCGACATCTAAACAAAGAGCAGATACATGAGCTGGTTTCCCGGGGATGGGAGATTGGTTCTCATACTCTGACTCACAGGTGTTTAACTATTCTGGGTAATGGTGAGCTGAAAGAGGAGCTTGAGATCTCAAAGAAACGCCTTGAGGATCTGTTTGGAGTTGAGGTGAAAGCACTTTCCGTGCCCTTTGGTAGGTTGAATCAAAGAGTGGCGGATGCAGCCCTCGGGGTAGGGTATAAGATTATATGTGGGTTTTTTCCATTCAGGCTGTATTACGGCAGGGCTTATATAGGAGAGATTCCCCGGCTTGCTGTGTATTCGATAGATAGTGTGCATGAAGTGTTGAGTAAAGTTGGAAATAACAAGTCCCGGTTGTTTAGAGAAGTGTTGAAGCAGAACATAATCAATTTCTGTGCTAATGGAACCATTCTGGTTAAGTCTCTGGGCTGAAAAAAGAGAAAAACTGTCTACTCTGTCCACTCTGTGAAACGTAGATAAGAAATATAAGATTCTTAGAAAAGGGGCTTTTTAGCAAATTGCTGGTAATAATTGAAGAGGGGAGCAGCACAACATGATGAAGTCCAGGACGCGTTTTGTTCGAGATATTGTTCCTGGAATACTTAAGAGTCGGGATCAGAGATAGGGAACTTTATAGACTACAAACAATGTTTGTAATGATATTATGGCTGCTATGTTTTTGATACATTCATTACATCGACGCTTGTTAATTGAAAATCCTTCCTTCTAATGTAGTTGTTAGAGTTTTTGTCTCTGTTAAAAGCTGTATGCCATACAGTTTTAGGCGGCTATCGTTAAATCTGGAGTAGAAACGTGGGATGGCCAGCAATTTACTATATTTTCTTGACTAATATCTCCCTGATTTTTAGTTTAGAAGTGTTTTTATAGCTTTAGGTTTTGAGTAGTAAAAATTTAAAAAGATAAGGAGGTGAAAATTGGCGGGAAAAGAATTCAAACCTTTTGTCTCTCCTGATACCAGCATGAAGGAGTTGACTTTTAAGGCTCTTTTTCTTGGAGTGATACTGGCAATTGTTCTGGGGGCAGCGAATGCATACCTTGGGTTAAAAGCAGGCATGACTGTCGCTGCTACTTTTCCTGCAGCCGTGATCGCAATGGCGTTTTTGAGACCATTTAAGGGTACGATTCTGGAGGAGAACATAGCTCGAACCACTGGTGCTGTTGGCGAAGCTCTTGCAGCTGGTGCAATATTCACCTTGCCTGCTTTTGTCATGACCGGGGTCTGGGGTGATTTTGATTATGTAAAATCAACTCTTCTAATGCTTGTGGGAGGTATCCTAGGTGTTCTCCTCGTGATAATTTTAAGAAAGACTATGGTTGAGGATGTGACTCTGCCGTATCCTGAGAGTAGGGCATGTGCTGAGATTGTGAAGGCTGGGCAGGGCGGTCAAACTGGCGCGAAGTATGTCTTTGGCAGCATCGGTATTGCGGCGATTATAGAACTTTTTAAGAACCCCAACGGTATTCAGATAATCAAGGACACGGTGAAGGGTTATTTCCAGTTTGGGCTTTCCAAGATAAGTCTTCTTAATGGAAAGGGGCAGCTGATTAAAGCTTATACTGAGACGAAAGAAGCTGTCGCAGCTCAGTTTAGTCAGAAAGGCGGTATGTTGATACAGAGCCCGGCATCTTCGCCAGCTTTTCTTGGTGTGGGTTATATTATCGGTTTCAGGCTTGCAGCTATAACTTTCTCTGGCGGTGTTTTTGGATGGCTGTTTTTGATGCCCATTGTTCTATTTTTGATGTATAATAATCTTCTTCCTTTTGCTTCAGCTGAAGGTAATTGGATTGATATAGCAAAGTCTGCGTATAGTTCAACTGTGAAGCCTATTGCCGTAGGGGGAATGCTTGTTGGTGCATTTTACACCCTTTTCAAGATGAGAAAGAATCTGATAGGCGGAATAAAGCGTGGTATAGCTGATTTAAAATCTGCTGGTGCATCGAAAGAAAATGCGGTATCAAGAACAGAAAAAGATGCTCCATTTGGAGTCGTTCTTATAGCCATTGGTATAATTGTTATCTGTATGGTTTTTCTGTATCAAACTTTCACACACAACTGGGGTTCGTCTATCCTCGCTGCAGTAGTGATGGCATTTGCGGGATTGGTGTTTGCTGCAGTGGCTGGTTATCTTGTTGGTATTATTGGGAGTTCTTCGAACCCAATCTCCGGGTTGACACTTTCCACGCTTTTAATTGCGGCACTATTGATGGTTTTAGTTGGAATGAAGGGCGATCCGGGTGTTGCAGCGGTGCTTGGAGTTGCTTCTGTGGTCTGCTGTATTGCAGGTGTAGCAGGTGATATGATGCAGGATTGGAAAGTGGGACATATCCTTGGGGGTACGCCTTGGAAGATGCAGGTTGGGGGGCTGATCGGAGTTACAGCGGCCGCTCTTGTGCTTGTGTTACCCATAATGCTGTTGCACAGAGCAAACGGAATAGGCAGTGAAGCCCTTCCGGCCCCTCAGGCGGGACTTATGGCAATGATGAGTAAGGGAATAGTAGCCGGGGAAATGGCATGGCCACTGGTGGTAGCAGGTATGCTTTTTTCCGTTGCTCTTATTTTGATTGGGTCACCTTCTCCCATGCTGATAGCGGTTGGTATGTATCTGCCGTTTAATACCACTTCGGCAATTTTTGTTGGTGGTCTAATAAAGCTTATCGTTGATTCTGTGGCAAAGAAGAAAATAAGAGACCAAAAAGATAAAGATGTACTGGACAATACGGGTCTACTAATAGCCTCTGGTTTGGTTGCAGGTGAAGCCCTTGTTGGTATAATTCTCGCTGGCCTTGTGGTTGCTAATGTCAATCTTAGGGAACTTGTAGGATTGCCGGCTGATTTTCACGGATTCTGGTGGCTGGGTCTGATCGTATTTTTGCTTCTGGGATATGTGCTTGTGAGGTATCCATATAAAGAATTGCTTAAATCTCAGGAATAGATTGGGTAGTAAGAGAGAAAGCAATAAAGGGCGGGGGAGGATGGTTGATTTGAGAACGGTAATTCCCCGCCCTTTAGTTTCCCATGAAATCGGGAAAGATGGTAGAGTGATCCTTTTGAAGCCCAAGTTCAATAGTAGCTTTTTCAAGAAGTATATCATGTCCAGGATGAAAAGGCCATTTTACAGAATCTATCTTGATGAAATAGGGTCTGCTGTATGGATGAAAATAGATGGAAAGAAATGTGCCGCAACTATAGCTGATGAACTTTATGAGGAATTTAAGGAGAAAGTTGAACCTCGATATGAGAGATTATGGATTTTTTTAGTGTCCATGAAGAGAGGGAAATTGGTGGAGTTTTGATATGAAACAGGTAAAGATTACAGAAGATTTTATCAAGGAATTGCCAAAGCCAGAGTTACACTGTCATCTTGATGGTTCTCTGCGACTTGAGACAATTATTGATATTGCAGAAAAGGAAAAGGTTTCTCTTCCTACAAAAGACAAAGATGAGCTCAAGAAGATCGTTACTGTCACAAAACCCGGTATTTCACTTAATAATTACATAAAGAAATTTGAGATCCCTCTTGCTGTGCTTCAAACACCAGAGGCACTCTCAAGAGCGGCATTTGAACTGACTGAGGATGCTTATAAGGAAAATGTTCTCTATCTAGAAGTGAGGTACTCACCAATACTCCATACGAAAAAAGGTATGACACCTATGGAAACTGTGGATGCAGTATTGGATGGATTGAAGAAAGCAGAAGAGGAGTTTAAGATAAAAACAGGAGTGATAATATGTGGTATCAGGAGTATCTTTCCAGAGGTTTCCTATAGTCTTGCTGAGCTGGCTGTAGCGTTTAAATATAGAGGAGTTGTGGGATTTGATCTTGCTGGTGTAGAGGAAAATTTTCCTGCCAAAGATCATAAAGATGCTTTTGCATTAATATTGTTGAATAATATTAATACTACTCTTCACGCTGGAGAGGATTATGGTCCTGAATCTATTCATCAGGCAATCCATTATTGCGGTGCTCATCGTATAGGACATGGAGTAAGATTAAAGGAAGATGGGGACCTTCTGAATTATGTTAATGATCACCGAATAGCCTTAGAAGTTTGTCTTACAAGCAATATCCACACTGGCTCTGTTAAAGATTATGAATCTCACCCATTTAAATTTTATTATGATTTTGGTTTGAGAGTAACCCTAAATACTGACAACAGGCTAATTTCAAATACAACTCTGACAAAAGAATATATGATTGCCCACAAATATTATGGCTTTCAGATTCGTGATTTCAAAGAGATTATCATAAATGGATTTAAAAGTGCTTTTATGCATCATAGAGAAAGAACTAGGCTTATAAAACAAATTGCTGAAGAGTTGGATACTTACGTTTCAGTATAGTTTTATTTATTTATTACCGCTATTTTTGCGACAGTGTGTTTTCCTTCAGGAGTATAAGCAAATATTATATACACTCCGGTAGTGACGTATTCTCCCTTGTAATTTTTGCCGTCCCAGTATGCCTGAGTGCCTATCACTGTTCCATCGAGATTCGACAATTTTCTTACAAAGAGACCGTCAATAGTGAAGATTTTTACAGTTGAATTCTGCAATAACCCATCGATGACTACGTGGGAGTCAGATGGTATCTTATATGGTGAAGGAAAAATCTTTAGTTTTCTATATTTGTTACCGTAAAATCCAAACTCAGATTTTAATACGCAGATTCCTTTTGAAGTAGCAAAGTATACAAAACCTTCTGGTTCATAAAAGGCTATATCAAGCACTCTATCTGATAGTAATCCTGAATTGCTGTTCGTAAATCCTTCGACATTATTATACCAGATTCCATCGTAGGTGTACAATTTCACGCCAGCACTGGAAGTGGTTATCCATTTATTATTCATTGCATCTATTTTTATCCTACATTGTCCGTCAAAAGCAATAGCAGTAAGTACCGGGCTATCTAAAGAGGAAAAGATCTTTTCAGGAAACCTGCTGGATATAGTAGCTCTCTGGATCCCCTTGGATGTTAGTATCCACAATTCTCCATTTTTGTCAAAGGCAATTGAGAATACATTGTTGGATGCGAGTCCGTGTCCCTCGTTGATCCAGTACCATTTGTCATCAGATTTGTCAAAGAGAGTCTTGTTATAATCGAGCACAGCAATGCCACCATAGGATGGTGAGGCTTCTGAGGTAGATGTCATCATTGCAATCCAGACTCTTCCTGTGCTGTCAAAGGCTATGTCATTGGGATGATAGCTTAAGTAGCCTCGTGAATCCCCAATTGAAAAATGAATGAATTTGTCCTCCGGCGTAATTACTCCAAAGGTGCTGTCATTCTGCGCATACTTGTTGCAGAACCATATATTTCCTTTGCTATCCATTTTCATTCTTCCAAGAACGACGTAATCCCGAGATCCACCTTTACCTTCTGAACCGGCAACATATCCATTTGTGGTATCAAAAACTTGATAGCTCTTTAAATTTTTAACATCAAACTTTAATATTCCTCCTTTGTTAATGCCCAGTATACCTGCATGGCTTAAATCAGAGTAAAAATAATTGCCTCTCTTCAGTACTGTGTTTATGATGCCTAGGGAACCAAACTTTACAGGTATTGTGTCTGCAAGGAATGAATTGTTGAATTCTTCCGGATAATTATACCTGTTTTTTATTTCTTTTTTGTTTAGTTTGAAGACAATATTGTAGATCCGGTTATTTTCAAAGAAACTGATACCTTTTGAGGATGCTGCAACAAGATTTCCGTTTTCATCAACAAAAAGGGAGGTATAAATATTTGTAACGGGAGTATTCGGGAGAAGATTTACAATTTCTTTATCCTGGTTCAAGAGAGTAATTCCCGCTGTAGAACCAGCCCATACATTTCCTGAGGAGTCTATGGTGAGGTCAGTAAAGTCATTGTAACCAAACCATTCTATTCTGTTGTCTGGATACGAATATATGAATATCCTTCTGGCTTCAAGGGCGAAAATTAGATTGGAGTTATCTTTGAGAGACAGTATAGGGTATTTAGTGTGAAAGAGATGCTGGAAATTGGTAAAGTCACTGGTCTGGTAAACATAGTTGCCCATGTTTAGAATGTAATGCCCATTATGAACTATTATATCATTGACTTGAGTTCCCTGTGAGTATTCAACAATTTTCCATGAGTTTCTATCGAGAAGGTTTGTGATTGTAGATAGTGTAGAGTAGAGGAGTCCATTGTTGGTGCAAAGGAATATTCTGTTGCCCAGTATTTTAACGCGGTTTATTCTGTAAACATCTATAGGGAAGTTTTTGTAGAATTCCCTGTATTCCCACTGTTTTTGTATTCGGTTGTATTTAAAGAAAAGGAGCCCCCAATCGACATTTTCCTGGTAAATTGCAAAAGCACTATCTTTTGTGAAAGCGAAACCCTGAATAGAGCTTAGATTTTTCCCCCATGTTAATTCATCGAAAACCTGTATTACCTTGTTTTCTGCAGTGGAGATTATGTATATTATGGCTTCTGGGTAGTCTGTCCCGATCCATAGAATGCCCTGTTTGTCAGCTTCTACGCTGGATAGATCATATGAGTGGATCTCAAACATTTCGTTTAGTCTCTTAAACATCTGTGACTCAGGATCAAGAGAAATGAGTCCTCCAGAAGTAGCGCAATAAATTTTGTTGTTAAAGTAAATGAGGTCTTTTATGTGAAGAACGGATGTATAATACTGCCAATCTCCAATTCTAACCTGAGAGAGGCACACAGATGCTATTAGTGGTAATAGCCAGAAGAATTTTGTCGCTCTCAATTGCCTATTTTTCTTCTTTTAGATCATTAATTTCCCGGAAGAGGTCTACCATTTCAAGCAGATTCAGCGCTGCGCCCCAGCCCTTGTTCCCGGCTTTGGTACCGGCTCTTTCGAGTGCCTGTTCAATTGTGTCGGTTGTGAGTACTCCAAATATTACTGGAATGTTAGCCTCCAGCCCAACTTTTGCAATTCCCTTGGTCGCTTCCGATGCTATGTAGTCAAAGTGAGGAGTAGCTCCCCTTATTATAGCGCCCAGACATATGATGCCGTTGTATAGTTCCGTTGCCGCTACTTCTTTTGCAGTGCGGGGGATTTCGAAAGCTCCCGGTACCCAGAAGATGTGAATGTTGTTTTCATCTGTTCCATGACGGGTCAGGCAGTCTATAGCGCCTTCGATTAATTTTTTTGTGATTGTTTCGTTGAATCTACTTGCGACAATGGCAATTCTCAGGTTCTCACCGAAGTATTTTCCTTCAATGTTTCTTGTCATGGCTCTCCTTTTTGTCTATTAGTATTAAGTGCCCCATTTTGTCTCTTTTTGTGAGTAGATACTTTTCATTTAATGGGTTTGGGGGAATCTCTATTGGTACTCTTTCCACGACTTCCAGACCATATCCCTGTAGTCCTACAATCTTCCTGGGGTTGTTTGTAATGAGCCGCATCTTTTTCACTCCCAGGTCCACAAGTATCTGAGCTCCTATTCCATAATCTCTTAAGTCTGGTTTGAATCCCAATTTTACATTGGCTTCGACTGTGTCAAGCCCTTCGTCCTGAAGCTTATATGCTCTGAGTTTGTGTTTCAAACCTATTCCTCTGCCCTCCTGTTTCAGGTATAATAGTACTCCTCTTCCTTCTTTACTGATTATTTCCATTGCTTTGTGTAGCTGTTCTCCACAGTCACACCTGAGTGAACCAAGGACATCGCCAGTAAAGCATTCGGAATGCACCCGGACAAGAACTGGTTTTCCATCGCTAACATTTCCCATCACAAGAGCTATATGTTCATCTCCTTTTGAACAATCCTGGTATAGAATTATGTTGAATTCACCGTACCTGGTGGGCAGTTTTGCTTCGCTTATTCTTTTAACCAGTTTTTCTGTTCTTCTTCTGTATTCGATGAGATCAGCGACGGTGATTATTTTCAGGTTGAATTTTTTTGCCAGATTTAAGAGAGCTTCTCCACGTGCCATATTCCCATCTTCATCCATAATCTCGCACATTACACTAACGGGATACAGTCCTGCGAGTTTAACGATATCAACGGATGCTTCTGTATGTCCTGCTCTTCTGAGTACACCACCCTCGCGGGCAATGATCGGAAAAATGTGTCCTGGGCGTGCAAAATCCTCCGGTTGTGAGGAGGGATCAGCCAGTTTTTTTATAGTTATTGCTCTGTCATACGCAGATATTCCTGTGGTAGTGCCTTCGACAGCGTCAACGCTTACAGTAAATTTGGTGTTATGAAGTGCTGTATTATCTGCTACCATAGGCTCGAGGTCGAGTTCTTTAGATCTCTGTGCAGTTATACCAACACATAGCAATCCCCTTGCGTATTTCGTTATAAAATTTACCTTTTCAGGAGTTATTTTTTCTGCTGCCATTACGAGGTCGCCTTCGTTTTCCCGGCTTTCATCATCAACTATTATAATCATATTGCCTTTTTTTATCTCTTTAATGGCTTCTTCAATTCTGTTGATGACCATTTTTAAAAGTCCTTCATTTAAAAGCCAAGTTCTTTCAACTTTTGTAACGTTAGTATTTCGGTGGACTTTTTTCCAGAATAAACTTTTTCTACGTACTTTGCAAGGATGTCTGTTTCGATATTAAGGAAATCTCCTGGTTTTTTGTGCCCGAGGTTCGTGTTCTTTAGAGTTTCTGGTATCAGGACAATCTTCAGGATTGGGTCATGGAATTCTGCCACTGTAAGACTGACTCCATTTAAGGCTATTGAGCCTTTTTCAACGATGTATTTTTTGAGGTGTTCAGGAATTTGTATGGATAGTTCCTCTGTCTCTCCATAGACTTTTTTACTAATAATCCTTCCCACTCCTTCTACATGTCCCTGTACAAAGTGTCCTCCAAGTCTTTTATCAGGCGTGATAGCTCTTTCCAGATTTACCGGATCGCCTGGTTTCAATGTTGGGAGAGTTGTGTTCTTTAAAGTTTCATAGGTTACATCGGCAGAGAAGCTATTTCTGTCATAATCCACTGCCGTAAGGCATACACCGTCTACAGCGATGCTATCCCCTTTTGTTAAATCTTCCACGCACACCCGGGATTGTATCTTTATTGTGATGTAGTTTCCTTTCCTTATTATTGAGATTATTTTTCCAATTTCTTCTATCAATCCGGTGAACATGAGGATAGTTCCCCAATCAGATGAATGTCTTCGTCTGATTGTTCAACATGGTTCCATTTTATATTTATTGGATGTTCTATGGTTTTATAGAATCCTGAGAATGCGTTGATTCCTTTCCCAATTATCTTGGGAGAGTAAAAGATTTCCAGTTCATCAATTAACTGTTTATCAATGAGGCTGCCTGCAATCTGGCTTCCACCTTCACAAAAAATGGATGTTATACCTATTTTCGCAAGATCTTTCAGCGCAGCTTTTATATCGACCCACCCGAACTCAGTTGAGGCAGACTGAAGAACCCTTATCCCTCTATTTATCAGGTGCTTTATTTTTTCAGCTTTCTTGGTGTTGCACGTGATGATTATCGTTCTATTCCTGTACTCATCGCTTACCAGATTGTGATTTATCGGGATATTCAGGAGTTCATCGATTACAATTCTGTAGGGAATGTAGCCTGATTTTTCCAGAGGAAGCAATTTTGGGTTATCCTTCATGACAGTTCCTATGCCGACCATGATGGAATCAAAATTTTGTCTCCGCCGTTTTACATAATTTCTGGAGACTCTGGAGGATATCCACTTGCTGTTGCCTGAGACATCGGCAATGAAACCATCAACTGTCAGGGCGAGTTTTAGAGTTATCCATGGTAGGCCTGTGGTTATGTATTTAAAAAATCCCCTGTTTATTTTACGGCATTCTTCTTCCAGTACACCTGTGAGGACTTCAATACCGTGTTCTCTGAGG
>QNCQ01000032.1 GCA_003645825.1 Fidelibacterota bacterium | reverse complement strand
TGCAGAAACAGGTTTGGGAACGACAATTGCGATATTCTTCCCATAACCAATAACTTTCTCATTCTCATCTAACTCAATCACAAGATTATTCTCAGATGGTGCTATCCCAGGCCCAATATCCGGAGCTCCATAATCGTAAGCAACAAGAGCATAGTAATATGTTCTACCATTTTGAACATTATTATCTATAAAATAATGCGTTATACCCGTTTCATCACCCAGGTAATATCCCATACCGTTAACAAGTCCAAAATCTGTAAAACCAGACTTTCCATCTTTCAAATCACACTGAAATATCGGCTTATAAAACATCGGAGTTCCATAACCATCAGTAATAACCTGGGAATCATGAAAATATGGATCAGTAGACCGATATATCTTATATCCCTCAAAATCATTCACATTACCAACGAAAGGATCGCGAGTTCTAGTATCAGCAACATTATCCCAGGTAAGAATCACTTTTCCATCACCAGGTGTTGCAAACAGGGTTGGCATTTCAGGTGGGCTGGCAAAACGATAGTCTTTCTCATATATTACTTGAACTATCCTTTTTAACTGAAATAATGCGGGAGCATCGTGACTTTCAGACTCTAATCCCTCAAGTGGATCATATGAATGTAACTCAGACATTGATATTCTTTCTGTCCTTCCTTTATAAAGAGGGAATGGTCCTGAAGCAAACACTTCTATTAGATTCGAAATTACACCAAAATATTCCATCAAAGTATCCGATGCAATAATATCCCACATTACCTGATCATTTTTAAACCAAGCTGTGGTATTGGACTGTGCATGGCTTGGAACTGGAAACATCCTAAAGCTTGTTAAACCAACCATATCAGACTCTGAAACATCCGTTGCTGCAAAGTTTGGCTCGCAACCTATACCCTCTTTAAAATCTGGCTTATGGTTACATTCCCCTTCATCAGGTCCAGTATAATTGATTTCTCCAGGGCCAACTCCATCAAGACCTACATCATCCCCAGCAAATTCTGTTATTTGATATACCCCATCTCCATTCAAATCTTCTCCATCCTGCCAGTCCTGATCTTCATCTGCATCCCAATGCTCCTTTAAATCTTCCTCCTTCAAATTATAGAACGCTAAAAACTTCTCTAAGTCATGTATCCCATCAGTAGGACCAACTATTCGAGTCGCCTCGTTATCTCTTTTTTCATCAATTATCCCGTCATCATCATTATCAACCCCATCATAGGGTAATCCGGGGCTTTCCAGATACGCAAAACCCATTACCCCCGTTCTACCCCCAGCATAACCTATTCCATCCTTATCCCACGAATATGCCATATCTAATAGCTTATCAAAATATGCGATCTCGTCATCTGCTTCGCCTCCAATGCCGTTATCAACCCAATATCCAAATGCTACATAAGGCAAATCATACTCTGAAATGTTAGCAATGTTGTACTCCCAGAAAATGCAATCCCTTGCCTGTGGATTATTCCACTGAAACCCCCTTGCTTCCACTCTTATACCAAGACCTCCCCATGGTTCTCCCTTTTGAATAGTAACGCTCGGCCTCTTATCACCAATCCTTCTTCCCGGCCTCGGATAGTATCTAACATAGTCCTCAGGCCCAAGATATTCAAGGTCCTGCGCATCATTCACTACAAAATAGGTTTCCAGATCAGCATAAGTTACTCCTCTTCCAAATCTACCATTCCACTCCCCCGGCCACTTTAGCTGGTCATTTGGAGCTGGCCATCCCTGAGGGGGCCACGAATTGGGTTTATTACTCATCGCAGGGTAGTCTTGGGCTTCATTGAAATAACCAAACACAGGATAAAATCCCCATGGGGTACCATCAACAGGATTAGCATCCATCTCTTCTCTATAACTCGTCTGTAAAAAATATAGAACATGGTATTTATCAGGGTGAGATAAGATATTTAAAATATCAGTTTCGGGAATGGTATCAGGATTGGTAACCGTTGGATTATCAGACTTTTTTATAAAGACTTTTGCACCTATAAGCAAACCAATCCCATCCAGAGCTCTCTGCATATCAGGACCATAAGGCCACCCCGAAAACTCAGGCCCCACTTCACCACTATACCAATTCGATAGCTCGGTTGTATTTTTAAAGTATAAATACACTCTATTCCCATTCATTACCCCAGCGCGGATTGCAGCAATATCTCCAGCTGGATCATCAGGACCTTCATATTTTTTACCCTGCGGGAACACTACCGATACAATTGATATACCAATTAATATCAACCTTAAGATCTTCTTCTCCATTATTTCACCCCAACGACTAATATGATAATACCAAACCTATCTTAATTGTTCTTGGTGTTACATAGGCTGAAGGATTTTTATATACTTCATCATATATACTAAAATTACTCCTATATGATTCTATATCGGAAGGCCTAACAATAGCAGTATAAGCCCTCCCTGTTTGCCCATTTACCCACACTTCATTTAGTCTATCGAAAATATTATAGACCGACCATTCAAGCTTTAAATTTATCCCTTTTATTCTTGCTATGTTATAATAACCAGTTGCATCAAAGGAATACGAAGGTCTTTTATAATCATTATTAGGATATAGATTTATCCGCGAAATCCTATTCTCAGGAATTGGGCTCCAAGTATATGGTGTTCCTGAATTATAATAACCTGTAAGAGTAGCACCCCACTTAGGTGTATTATATCCAATCGATATATTAAAAGTGTGTCTCTGATCCCAACTCATTGGAATATATCTAATAATCGGATCCATATTATTCCCTTCTCTGTTGAAATTCTGCTCCGGAGTATCTGCATTCCCACGGGTGTACTGAAGAGTATAATTAGCAAAAACACTTAAATTCCCACTTACATAATCAATTTTTACCTCCAGACCTCGTGCATTTCCATAATCCTTATTAGTATATATCCCGTACTTAATCTGGTTATAGGTTGTTACAACCTTTGTACTCAAAAGGTTATATATGTCCCTATAAAACAACGTAACTTCAAGACCAAGATTTTTAACTAATTCTTGCCACAAACCTATTTCGTAAGTTACAGTTTTCTGAGCTTTTAACTGCGGGTTACCAACGGTAGACTCAAAATCCCTTGGTCCCACTATGAACGAGTGATTCTGATAGAATGCATAAAGCGGGGGTATTTGAAAGAAATGACCATAGCTAAAATGCAACACAGCCGCATCACTAAGTTGATACGCAAAACCAAATCTGGGACTTAACTGTATTTTTGGATCAGCTTTAATGTAAGTAGACATCATTGAATCAGGCAGCAAAAGTTGATTTGCGGGATTCCTTAAATTAGATGGATAGTAAGCATTCGGATTAAAATAATCGTATCTCAAGCCCAAATTTATCACCATTTCTTTGAATTCCATCTTATCTTGAATATACAAAGAATATTCGTACGGTTTAACCACATAGACATCTGCCCAACGTGTAGAGTCAGGATATATCACTGGTTCATATAATATATCCGCAGAGTCAGTACCGGCATATTTATTTCTTATTATATGCCACTGGTTATCCAATATGTGTTGGGTATATTCAACACCCGACTTAATACTGTGATGTTGGTTGGCTTGCCATGTTATGTCAAATTTCGCTGTATTATCCGTCTGATATCTTTTACTATGTCCCTTACCTAAATATTCTCCGAATCTATTATAAACCCCCTCTTCGCCCCCTGTGAAAAACCAGCAACCATCTGAATTCAAATATTTATCGTTAATATACCTCGAATCAAGAGGGTCAGAATATCTGTACCACCCATAAAAACTTTTTAACTTAGATAACTTCAATTCATAGAAAAGGCTTGTACTTATCATATGATTTATCTGGACCGCGAATAAATTGCTATTCCTATAAGTTGTATTTAATCCATCAGGATTATATTTAAATTGATGGTTATAACCATGCCACTGATCTCTATTCTGCGTATGCAGAAATGCCACCTTCATATTTCTTATAAATCTAAACGTCAACTTATTTAATAACGAAAAATTCTTGCTCCAATTCATCGGTACATATTTATTATCACCCGTGTGTTCTGAATACCACAACTGGGGATTTAATGATGAAAAATTACTATAATCGGTTACCCTAAATCTTCTGATCCCATTTAAATGACCCTTGTTTTCCTGTTTCCTCAGGTTAACAAAAAAGTTAATATGATCCTTTATGATAGGGCCACTAATTTGGAATTTAAAATCCTTATTTCTATCAATTTCCGACTCTTTTAACCCTATAAATATATCATCATGGGTGGTATAGTAATTTGAAAAGCTACCAGATATAAAGCCATGGAAATCATTCCCACCATCCTTTGTTACCATATTGACCACACCGCTCATTGCCTGTCCGTATTCCGCATTAAATGTCCCGGTTATAACTTCAAGATCCCTGACAGCCTCAGGCTCTATATCAACTGCAGAATATCTCCCATCATACAGCTCATCGACCTGAATACCATCAATCATATAAGAAACCTCTGTATCCCTTCCCCCTCTGAAATGACCAGCTACAACTCCCGCCTGCATACTGATTATTGAACCAATATTTTCCACTGGCAACTGTTCTATTTGATCTGACGAAATGTTCTTGATAGTCCCGGTCTGGTCTTTCTTAACAGCAATCTTTTCTGCCTCTACTACGATAGTTTCTCCCTTAATCAATGTCTGCTCAAGATGGAAATCAATATATGTAGTTCTATTCACAGAAACCTTAACGCCCTTTATCTTTTCTATCTTGTAGCCAATAACCTGTGCTATAATAGTATAATCTCCCGGCGGAACGTTTATAATGAAATAACTGCCATTATTATCACTTGCGCTACCCAAACTTGTGCCTTCAAGCCATATATTAGCCCCCGGAATCGGTTCACCCGTTTTTGCATCCACCACTCTCCCGGCAATTTTACCTGTAGTCTGAGAATACATTACATTTACCAACAACATAGATATTGTTAATAGCCTTATTATCTTGTCCTTTCTCATAGCCACTCTAACCTTTTTAGATAACGAACATTATTGTGATAAAAAAGGGGGAGGGAAATCAATACCCCCTCCCCCTTTTTTAAGGCATACTTTCACTTCACCAAAATCATCTTTTTGGTCTCTACGAAGGTACCAGCTTTAATTTTGTAAATGTATATACCAGATGGAAACGAAGTAGCATCCCATTTAACCTGGTACATCCCAGCTGGCAAATACTCATTAACAATCTCATCAACTTTCCTACCAAGAATGTCGTATATCGCAAGCTCCACTTTCTCTGGAGCAGCTATACTAAATGTGATAACTGTTGCCGGATTGAAGGGATTAGGATAATTATCGTACAATCTATATTCAAGTGCAACAGAACCATTATCAGGAACTATACCAACAGAAACATCGGTTGTATCACCTATCCAGGTGTATGTCCATTCCGTTGGATACTGCCATTGATGATCTGTGCTATTCGGTGACAGTCCAACATTACCTTCCCAGCTCCCATCATTGTCATGAAAATAGATATCAATAGGAATTCTCATACCATTAACAGGATGGAATCTCACATCCTCATCCAGTTTTATACTATCAAGAGGAATCTTGGCTTCAATCACATAATCCGGGTTAAATCCTTCAAAATAGTAATTCTCTGTACCAGATTCGTATAGCACTACACCACCCTTAGTATCATGGTGGAAACCTGTTTCATTCATATATAGAGAATAGTCAGGTTCTTCGCCTCTGTTAAAATATGTGTGCATTGGACCTCTCCAATCATACAACCCAATGAAAAGTTGCAACGCATCAGAATTCCACCAATCCGTCGAAGGATCATAATTATACACATTATCAACTACATCTGCAGCTATGTACAAATAATCATCATCAATAGCAAGATAAACAGTAGCATTTAAATCATTTTCATCTGTTACAGTACCAGCTGGTACATGCCCGGTAGTGGGATTAATCACGAACGGCATAATTCCTTCCCACTCATCAAATGACCCATCGGCCACAAAGTTCTGAGGTGGACTCAGAGAGATTGTCGGGCGTGCTTTTGCCGTGTTCGTAAAAGGCTCCTGTGTAACTCCAGGTTCACCCAGGTTTCCAGCAGCATCTTTACACACTACAGCATAATAATAGGAAACATCCTTATCTTCTAACGGATAGTACAACCGATGAATAGCACCCTGTACCCCTTCTAACACATCACTTGCAATTACATCCACACTCGGATCGTTTAAATCGGTTATCGGCTTTCTGCTTGCATACACTGTATAGGTTTCTCCTGTTTCATCAGGCACATCTTGCCAGCTAACCAGATTGTAATACTGACCCGCCGTTACATTCACATTTTGTACAGCAGCAGGGGGAATATTATCAATCATTGGGTTACCAATCCATACATTATCTAAATAAACTATCTCTCCATAACCCGTTGTGTGATCAGTAACCAATATCTTAAATCGATAAAATCTGGTGGAATCCATCTCGCCTTCTCTCATTGTGGCACCATCCCAGGCTCCACTAAATCTATAAAAATCTTTCAAAGCCACCTTAACAAGCTTCCATGTTCCATCAAATCCAATCTCATCCTCAGTTATAGTATAACCTGCCTCAAACTCCAGATCCGGGGTATCATCACTTCCATTTCCATCATTATCCACCCAACCATCAACATCATCATCAGTCAAAACCAATTTCAACTCACCAATTCCTGCTGGAGCCTTAATCCAGAACTTGATACTATCCCGAGTCCATGTATACCCCAAATCCTTTGGACTATCCATTGTAAACATCAAACCATCCCATGCCTGAGTAGGTAGTTTCCACTTAATGCTGTTTGTCAAACCACCATCTATATCTTCCTCATCGGTTATCATAAATGCTCCGGTATTACCCCAGGCATTTGACAGAGTTACGTTATTCGGTACAGCCTTACCGTTAAAGAATACCACCGCCACACTTCTAGGTCCTTTCAGTACCAAATGATCAAGAATAACAACACCCTGCGCATCATCTCCCTCGCCAGCTCCACTCATTGAAAATTCAAATGAGAAACCCTTAATCTTATCCTTATCAAGCACCCCATTGCCGGGGATTCCAGCCCATCCTGTTAAATTAAAACCCTCACCACTCCAATAGTCTCCAGAGATCAACGGTATTTTGATTTCATGCCAGCCTGGTTCGTCATCCAAAATGTAATGAAACGAATAATAATACTCGCATTGCATCACATCATAAGTTTTATTTCCATTTTCTGAATCACTAACGTCGTGCAAATTGAATCTCAAATGTACTCTACCAGATAATGTAGATTTCGTTTCATTATAATACCAGAATGAAACAGTATCATAACTTGACCAGTCATAGACGCCATTTGAATCAGGATACCAATGCTCAAGTTTAGCATATCCTCCCCAGCTCTCGCTATTATGAGTTGACCACTCTAACCTCATAGCACCAGAACCGAATTTCACTGGGTCACTTACATAACTGACATGCACATAGGCCTTTGTCGAATCTGAATGCTCACTTGTCTGATAATGGCCACCATGCTGCGTAACAGCATTAACATGTTCAAACCATGCCCAGTAGTTAGGGTCTGCAGGAGCTTGATCAAAATTATTAATTACCTTCTCCTGCGCAACTGCAAACACAGCAAAAACGAAAAAAATTAAGACAAAAGATAACAAAACTCTTCTCATAACTCTCTCCTCTCTTTTACCTATTATATATCTCCATCTTTTCAAGTTAACATGACAACTACTAAATGTTAACACACCCCAAGCAGCAACTTCATCAAGCACCTTCAGATCCCACAAAAATCAGACCAATTAACTTCTGTATATCCTACCATAAAGACGCTTTTCAAAAACTCTTCTATCTCAAATATGAAGGCTGGCACAATACATTATAATTTTGATATCATTTAGTTATATTACTGATAATTCAGATTCAACTATTAGCTGATAAAAAGTGGGAAGGAACTTCTGTATGTACCCAACTCAAACACATGACATACACTTATGGAAATCAAATTTCTACGAGGGTTTCAAGTGTCAAATTCCATAAGTTTACTAAAATTAATCAGGTTACATAGTAAGGCAACTTCTCCCTATTTTTTCACATTTAAAACTTCTCTTACCTTCAACAAAAGATCATGTATTGAATATGGTTTCTGAATAAAGTTAATATTATCTCTAATGACACCACTTTGCATTATTACATTTGGGGTATACCCAGATGTATAAATAACCTTTATCCCTGGGTATAATTTAGCCACGCTATCTGCAAGTTGTCTACCATTCATACCGGGCATTATTAAATCCGTTATTAGAAGTTCTATAGAATCTCCATGTTCTTTCACAATCTCAAGGGCTTCCAAAGGGCTAATTGCTGTAAGAACTTTATAGCCAAACTTCTCTAAAATAGTTTTGCCCATCTCAAGAATATTTATCTCATCTTCTACCATTAAAATTGTTTCATTACCATATAAATCTCTCTCCCTTATTTGCTGATTAACTTTCACTGCTTCCTTACTTATTTCCTCCTTACTTTTATATTGCGGGATATAAATCTTGATAGTGGTTCCCTTACCCAGCTCGCTATAGGCGTCAATGTAACCGTTATTCTGTTTTACAATTCCGTAAACCGTTGAAAGACCTAACCCTGTTCCTTTACCTACCTCTTTGGTTGTATAAAATGGTTCAAATATATGCTTAAGTGTTTCCCTATCCATTCCCCTGCCATTATCAGTGACCGAAATCATCACATAATTTCCAGGAATACAAGCAGCATGGATCCTACAATAACTCTCATCCAATTTCACATTTTTTGTCTCAATCACAATTTTTCCAACACCTGGACTTATCGCATCCCTAGCGTTCGTACACAGGTTTGTCAAAATTTGATCCACTTGAACAGGGTCAACTTTAATATCATACAAATCCTCTCCAGGAATCCAAACAAGCTCTATATTCTCACCAATAATTTCAGATAGAAGTTTTATAGTAGGTTCAATCACCCTATTAAGATTAACAACTTCCGGTTTGATCACTTGTTTTCTCGCAAAGCCCAAAAGTTGTTTAACCAAATCCGAAGAACGCATCGCAGTTTCATATATTTGCTTTATGTATTTCCTTGCTGAACTGTCAGAGGGTAAACTATTAAGTACAAGCTCTGTATCACCCATGATTATCGTTAACATATTATTAAAATCATGCGCTATCCCTCCCGCCGGTCTTCCAATAGCTTCTAATTTTTGCACCCGGGCAAGCTGAATCTGTAATTTTTCTTTTTCTTCCTCCACCCTTCTTAATCGCGTTATATCCCTTACAAACTCAACTATTCATATCACCTCCCCCGTATCACTATCTTTCATAGAATAGCTGAACAACTCAATCCATTGATCCTTTCCTGGTAATCCAGGAACTATTTCTCTTTCAGTCTTCCCAGTCTTCATGCATCTAACAGTGGGACAGGGATCACACGGCTTATCCCGATCACGATATGCTCGATAACATTTCTTCCCCTCAAGAGGAACATTCTCTGCATACCATTTATTCATAAAATCATTAACATATCTTATTGCTAAATCTGGGCCCAATACGGATATTCCTTCTTGTATAGCTGTTAGAATACTATCAAAAAACCTTCCTCTATCTTCTAAAGCCCGTTCCTTCTTTTTTTGATCAGTGGTATCTATTCCAATTCCAAACTTAAGCTCTCTACCATCCACCCACCTAATAATTGTATCCACCATCAGGAAATACTTGTTGAATACAGGATTGTAATATTCCCATTTATAAGACCTTCTACTTCCTTTTAAAATAACATCGTTTATGCAGAAATCACAGGGATGATCAAGATTTTGAAGTTCTCTATAACACAATTTTCCCGCTGGATCCCTGCCCAGTAAATCTTTAACATATTTATTTACAAGAACTATTTCATACGATCTGGGATCAGACAAACAAATAAACTGGTCGATGGTGTCAATCATGGACACAAGGGGCTCCCAACTACTCCTAAAATATGAAACAGAATACATATTAAAATCTCCACTTTTAAAAGCCGCATATGTTGATGAATAATTTTGTTAAATCAAAGAATTATAATGTTATAGTGCCAATTTATTGTGCCTTTCTCAAGGAAGAAGAAAATAGAAGAGAGATGGCAGCTTTATTCCTTATACGTTTTCTTCATCATAATAAAAATTGAGATTCTCAATTCCAGAAACCGCATTCAATTCTCTAAAAAGCCTGTGTTGATCCGTATCTTTTTTTAAGTGAATGTAATATGACAATTCAATTTCATTTTCCCTTCCGGTACTTCTGACATTAATCAATTTGTAGCTCTTACAATACTTATCAAGAATTTTCTGATATGGAGGGATACCCTTCTCAATATCACCCGAAAAATGAAATTGAACTAGAAAATTGTAAAACGGCCTTAACAACAATTTGCGTTTTGAAAAAATAACTAATGTTATACCTATTATTATTACCCCAACAATCGAAAGAATGTGTAAGCCCACACCGGATGCCATCCCTGCTGTCAGCGCAAAAAAGATAAAAACAATATCCTGAATGTCTTTCACTGCCGTCCTGAACCTTATAATAGACATTGCGCCTACCAAGCCAAATGCCCTTGCCAGATTATTGCCAATTACCATAATAACAACACTAGTAATCATCGAAAGAACCACAAGTGAATCAATAAATGAACGGGTATATCCAACTCCTCTATTAGTAAGCCTGTATATAATCGATATTAAAAACCCACTGATAAAAGCAACCACTAAGTTAACAATAACTTGCTGCAACGACAACGTTACCACAAATATATCACTTAAGCCATCAAGCATCTCATCCCCCACTTTCAAAGTTGCGAGCAATTCTGCTACGATTTACTATCAATTTGGGTAAAAATGAAAGTCTCCCTTTTCTTTGCAACCCATCAACACTCATTACATACTTAGACAGTGCCAATCTCGGAACCGAAAACTCACCTATCACATTCAGTAAATAATCAGGTAAACTATTGTAGAATTTCACCTCAAGTATAAAATAATTCCTTATAACATATTCCATCCCAGAATCCATAAACAGTTCATCAACTGTCGGAAACAACTTCGCCCTCAGGTTTTTATCAAAAGTTATTCGCAAACACCTGTTGAACTTAGAATAATATGCCTCTCTGTCATATGTCACAAGAATTACAGGAACCAATGATTTACTATGATAATGGAAGAGAAAATGATCAACATATTTTTCTATATTTAAAATACCACTCAACTTAAC
>QNCQ01000031.1 GCA_003645825.1 Fidelibacterota bacterium | reverse complement strand
ATCCGGTTATTGTTCGAAGAGAAATGGTGGTGGGAAAGGGTACTATCTATTCAAAGAAGAAGATAGAACTTTCCAGGAGATATATCTATGAGACCGGATTGTTTTCCAGTGTGAATATTAGTGTTATAAACATCGATACTATTGAGAAGAAATTAGATCTTCTGGTTAGCGTTAGAGAACTTGAATTGAGATATCTAGGAGTTAGTGTGGGTTTAGGGCAAGATAGAGGTATTTCAGAAGGAAGTGAACCATATACATCGTTCTATGTGAGTAGCGAATGGCTTCATAGATACTTAACAAAAAAAGGAGCAAGGCTTAGTTTAAAGCTTGAAAGTTCAGTAAGCCTTTCCAGCATTCTAAACAGACCCAGGGTTGATTTAGACGTTGATTATGCTGTTCCATGGCTTTTTGGTTTCAGATCCCTTTCTTCGGTAAGAACGTTTTTTAATAACCAGATTCAGGAGGGAGAAGAAAAAACGGAATATGGACAGGAGTATAGCCTGGCATACAAACCGAGTCGGCGCAGGTATATAAGGACCTTCATGGGGGTGAAAAACGTCATATATTCTTATAAGGAAGATGCTACCATCAGGAAAGAAAGAGCTCGCGAGAATTCTCTGGGCTTCAATGTTTACCTGGATAGGAGAGATAATTTTCTTTATCCTTCCGAGGGGATGTTCTTTACCCTTTCTTCCAGGGTGGTCGGAATGTTGCCAGGGAGCAGTCTTAAATACTATAAGCTCGAGCTAAACTTTAGCAGATATATAAAGCTGTTTAAAGGGGTTGTTTGGGCCTATCGTGTGAAAGGTGGGGTAATGGACAACATTGGTGTTTCTCAAACTCCAGCTTATGAACAGTTTTTTCTGGGTGGAGAGACGAGCCTGCGGGGATGGGTGAATAGATATTATCTCGTTTCTGGCGATCTACCATTGGGGGGTAATCTTAAGGTGCTTTTTAATACAGAATTAAGATTCCCTCTTATATGGATTATAGGAGGAGAGATATTCCTGGATGGTGGGGATTTACAATCTGACATAAGCTATGCCAATAAGATAGAACTGAGCTGGGATGCTGGCGTTGGCTTAACATTTGCTACTCCTCTTGGGCCATTCAGAGTTGATTTTGCGAGAGTTTTGAAATCGAGAACAACTTACTCGAAGAGATGGGTTGTGCAGTTTGCAACCCAATACGCTTTTTGATATTTGTTGAATAATAAAAAAATAATAAAAAGGGAGGAGTAGCAAATGATATCACTTGATCGTTTTACTATAAAAGCTCAAGAAGTTGTAAAAAATGCTCTGGATATTGCGTCCAGAAATAATAACCAACAGCTTGAACCGGAACATTTTTTTCTTGCGATTTTAATAACCCCTGATAATGCAGGGCTTTCTGTTTTGAAGAAGATAGTGGGGAATACAGACTCTCTCAGGATAGAAACGGAGAATCTAATACAGAAATTTCATAAAGTGACCGGTGCGGTTGGGCAGCCGTATCTCAGTGCAGATACGAACAGGATGTTCCAGGTGGCCGAAGAGCACGCAAGAAAGATGGGAGATGAATACCTGAGTGCTGAGCATCTGTTACTTGCAATAGAGGAGGTGGCAAAAGCTGGATTGAGGCTTTTGTTAAAGAATAGTGGAGTTACTGCAGCTTCTATAATGCAGGCACTTAAGGAGATAAGGGGGACGCAGAGGGTAACCGACCAGAGTCCGGAGGATAAATATCAGGCTCTGAAAAGGTTTTGTAGAGATTTAAATGATCTTGCAAAAAGAGGAAAGCTTGATCCGGTAATAGGAAGAGAGGAGGAGATAAGACGTGTCCTGCAGGTTCTATCAAGAAGGACGAAGAATAATCCGGTTTTAATAGGAGATCCTGGAGTTGGAAAAACCGCTATTGTTGAGGGTCTGGCGTTAAGGATTGTTTCTGGAGATGTGCCTGAAGGTATGAAAGATAAGCAGATAATGGCTCTTGATATGGGAGCTCTGATTGCAGGGGCAAAGTACAGGGGGGAGTTTGAAGATAGATTGAAATCAGTGATTAAAGAGGTTATTGAATCGGATGGCAGGATTATACTTTTTATAGACGAGATACATACGGTTGTGGGTGCTGGGGCTGCAGAAGGGGCAGTGGATGCTTCAAATATCTTGAAGCCGCCTCTTGCAAGAGGTGAATTAAGGTGTATTGGAGCCACTACTGTTGAAGAGTATAGGAAGTATATAGAAAAAGATAAAGCTCTTGAAAGGAGATTCCAGCCTGTTTTAGTCGAGGAGCCTTCTGTGGAAGATTCTATATCTATTCTTAGAGGGATTAAGGAAAGGTACGAGTTACATCATGGGATAAAAATTACCGATGCTGCCATTGTCTCTGCAGTGGAATTGTCGCACAGATATATAACTGACAGGTTTCTGCCGGATAAGGCTATTGACCTGGTTGATGAAGCTGCCAGCAGGTTGCGGCTACAGATAGATTCGATGCCTGCAGAGCTTGACGAGATCAAAAGGAAGATTGCCCAGCTGGAGATTGAAAGCCATGCGCTATCCAAGGAAACCGATAATCCGAATTCAAAGAAAAACCTCGAGAAGATTCAGAAAGAGCTGGCTGACTTGAGGGAAAAAGAGAAGGTGTTGATGAGCAGGTGGCAGGAGGAAAAACAACTTCTCAGTAGGATAAATGAGATAAAGAAAAGGATAGAAGATTTAAAGATAGAAGCTGAGCACGCTGAAAGGGAAGGTAACTGGGAAAAGGCAGCTCAAATAAAATACTCTGAGCTTGTAAATCTTAACAAAGAGCTGGAAGAAGAGAAAAAAAAGCTTGAAAATCTACAGTCAGACAGGCCATTGCTTCGGGAGGAAGTTACGGCAGAGGATATAGCGGAAATAGTTTCCAAATGGACAGGGATACCTGTTAGCAGGCTTGTGGAGACGGAAAAAGAAAAACTTATGCACATGGAGGAAAGGTTAAAACAGAGAGTAATTGGGCAGGATGAAGCTATAAAGGCGGTTTCCAATGCGATAAGGAGAGCCAGAGCAGGATTGCAAGATGAGAATAGGCCTTTGGCAACCTTTATTTTCACAGGCTCAACTGGAGTGGGCAAAACGGAGCTTGCGAAGGCTCTAGCCGAGTTTCTGTTCAACGATGAAAATGCACTTATAAGAATAGATATGTCGGAATATATGGAAAAGCACTCTGTTTCGAGGTTGATCGGTGCGCCTCCGGGATATGTGGGATATGAAGAAGGGGGTCAGCTTACAGAGGCGGTCAGAAGGAAGCCTTACTCTGTTATTCTACTTGATGAGATAGAAAAGGCTCATCCGGATGTATTTAATATCCTGCTGCAGGTTCTGGATGATGGGAGATTGACAGATAATAAGGGGAGAGTTGCGAATTTCAAGAATACATTGATAATAATGACATCCAACCTTGGTTCGCAGTATATAATGAACCAGGCAGAAAGCCTCACAGAAGAAAACTTTGAAGTGGTGTACGAGACTATCAGAGAAACGGTGATGACAGAGCTAAAGCAACATCTGAAACCAGAGTTTTTAAACAGAGTTGATGAGATTATTGTGTTCAGACCGCTCTTACCGAAGGATGTGGAGAGTATTGTAGAATTGCAGTTTAATAGGTTGATGAAACGTCTCGAAGGTCAGGGTATAAAGGCTAAGCTGACCGAGAAGGCTCGTGAAATGCTAGCCAGGGCGAGCTGGGATCCTGCGTTTGGAGCAAGGCCAGTTAGAAGGGTATTGCAGAAAAGAGTTCTTGATCCACTTGCCATGGAAATATTGAAGGGGAGATTTAAAACAGGAGATGTTATTAAGGTAGATGTTGTAAATGGAGAGATAAGGTTCAGGAAATAAAATTTGTGGAACAAGCCTGCAGTTGTTAAATATAATATCTGATTTTTGGTTTTGAGCATTGGACTGGCTTGTATAAATTTTGATGCCTATGGGGATATATAGCCGCGAAGAAGTTTTAACAAATACAGGAGTGGTCAAATGAAGGATTGTAAAGTATTTAGTAGTGTACTGGTTTTGATTATGGTGTTTATAATGACATTTTTGGTCTTTTCGGGTTGTTCAAAAAAGCCTGAAGAGTACTGGGATAGGGCTGTTTCTTTGGTGAAGCAAAAAAAGTATGAGGAAGGTATTGATAACTACCGGTATATTGCAGAACATTTTCCTGATGATTCTCTTGCAATTAAAGCTATGTTTGCAATGGCGGATATTTATAAGAACAATTTGAACAACATTGACAGTGCTCTGGCCATTTACAGGAGGATATGTTATAGGTACCCAAATTCGGATAAGACACCAAATGCGATGTTTATGATCGGGTATATCTACGCAAACGATGTAAAGGATTTTGAGAAGGCCCGTAAGAGCTATGAAGATTTTATAAAGAAATATCCTGAACACATTCTAGCGCAATCGGCAAAATGGGAGTTAAAATATCTTGGTAAGTCGCTCGATGAGATACCAGAGCTTCAGAGGGTTACAAAGGGGGAATAATTTCTGAGGTGAAATATGGCGTTTGATTTAACTGAACTCAATGAGAGAATCAAGAAGGAAAGTTCTTTTATTGAAGATATTAAAAGAGAGATTAGCAGGGTAATCGTAGGACAGGAAAGGATTATAGAGAGGCTGATAATCGGGCTTTTGTGTAAAGGTCATATTTTAATTGAAGGTGTTCCTGGGTTGGCCAAGACACTTATGATAAGCACTCTGTCGAAAATAATCAGAACAACTTTTAGAAGAATTCAGTTTACTCCAGATTTACTGCCTGCAGATTTGATTGGAACTCTTGTTTACAATCAGAAATCAGGGGAATTTGAGACTAAGAAGGGGCCTATTTTTTCCAATATTATTCTTGCGGATGAGATAAACCGGTCGCCTGCAAAGGTTCAATCTGCACTGCTGGAGGCCATGCAGGAGAGACAGGTAACAATAGGTGACAAAACTCACAAACTTGAGGAACCTTTTCTGGTGTTGGCAACCCAGAACCCTATTGAGCAAGAAGGAACTTACCCACTACCGGAAGCTCAAATAGACAGGTTTATGCTTAAGGTGCTGATAGGGTATCCCGACAAAGAAGAGGAAATGGAAATTATAAGGAGGATGGCGAGCACGAATGGAGTTCCAAAAGCAAATCCAGTGGTTTCTCCGGAGCAGATTTTGAGGGCCCGTAAGGTTCTCGACGATATTTATGTTGATGAGAAGATACATAGGTATATAGTGGATGTTGTATTTGCTACTAGGAAGCCTGCAGAATATGGTCTGGACGATGTGGCTGATTTGATAGAGTATGGAGCTTCTCCAAGAGCATCTATTTATCTCGCTCTCGCAGGAAAAGCGAAGGCTTTCATTAGTGGTAGGGGGTATGTAATTCCAGAAGATATAAAGGATGTAATTCATGATGTTCTAAGGCATAGGATAATATTGACTTTTGAAGCAGAAGCCGAAGAGGTTACGTCGGATGATATAATATCAAGACTGCTGGAAAAGATAGAGGTTCCATAGAGATTAAATGGTACCACGGGAAATTATAAAAAAGGTAAAACTTATAGAACTACGAACTCGCAATTTGGTAAATGACGTTTTTAGTGGGGAGTATCATTCTGTTTTTAAAGGGGTTGGAATTGAGTTCTCAGAGGTTAGGGAATATCAGTACGGCGATGATATAAGAACAATCGACTGGAACGTGACAGCTCGCTTTGGTAAACCATACGTAAAAGTTTTTAACGAGGAAAGAGAATTAAATGTTGTGCTGGCTATTGATTTATCTGGATCTCAGTATTTTGGTACATTTGAGAAATTTAAGAATGAGATTGCTACGGAAATATGTGCCTTACTGGCTTTTTCTGCTATTAAAAATAATGATAAAGTTGGGCTTCTAATTTTTACTGATAAGATTGAGAAGTTTATCCCTCCTCGCAAAGGTCGTGGTAATGGGTTTCGGGTGTTAAGAGAGATTCTCTTTTTTAACCCTGAGTCAAAGAGTACAAATATATCAGTCGCAATAGAATACCTTATAAGGGTGTTAAAAAGAAGATCGATTATATTTTTGATTTCTGATTTTGTGGATGATGGCTTTTATAAACCTTTGCGAATACTTAACAGAAAACATGATGTTGTTGCTCTCAGACTGTATGACAGGAGAGAAAAAGAACTCTTCCCGGCTGGACTAGTGAGGATGTACGATGTTGAGACTGGGGAAGAGGCCTGGATTGATTTAAGGGATTCAAAAAGCCTGGAGTTGTACAAAAGTTTTGTTGAACAAAAAAGGGAGGAGTTCATAAAAGAAACCAGGAAAATGAAGCTTGATGTGGTAGATATTGAGACAGGGAAATCATATATCGAATCTCTTGTGAGATTTTTCAGGTTGCGAGCGCTGAAGTACAAAGCTTAGGTGTTAGATATATGAAAAAGTGGCCTATTGTTTTATTTCTCGTTCTGTTTGCTCGAGCGGTAGTGTTTTCCAGTGTGTTGGATTCAATAAATGTTACTCTCAGGTTTGATACCACTATTGCAACTATCGGAGATAGGGTTAAACTGGAGGTTGAGCTGAAATTTCCCTCCAGAGTGGTTCCTATGGTTCCGGCTCTTGGTCATGCCATTGGCGATTTTGAAGTTCTTGATTTGAATCTCGGTAAGCCTAAAAAGAAGGATAATTTTGTATATCAAGATATTGAATTGACAGTGACGAGTTTTGATACGGGATTCGTAAAGATACCACCGCTTGACATTTTGTTCGCTGATAACCTGGATTCTACTCATGTTGAAACTGTAAGGACGAAAGAATGTGGGGTTAATTTTATATCTGTACTTCCACCCGGTAGCAAGGATATAAAGGATATCAAGCCACCATTTCCTTTGCCGAGACTTATTCCATGGGACTATGTGCTTTTTTTTACCCTCCTTTTTGCCATTCTGGTAACGGGGATTTTTTTCTTTCGGAGGTGGAAAAGGGACAAGAAGCAATTATCTCTCTTTTCAAGTGGTGTAAAACTTCCTGCCCATGTTGAAGCTATTCAGGCCCTTGATAGATTAGAAGAAGATTATAAGAAAAGTCCGGGATTTCTCTGTGATGAACTTTCTCTTGTGTTGAGGAGATACATAGAAAGACGATATTTCGTAAGGGCACCAGAAATGACTGCTGGCGAGTTGGGGGATGTTCTTAGCAATATGGATATTGACGAGATGGATAGGGAAAGGTTATTTCATATTTTTAGCGTAATTGATAGGGTGAGATATGCTGGATACCCGATTGACGAAGCTGGCATTAGAAATCTAATAAAAGAGGCAAGGCTTTTTGTGGAAAATACAAGGAAGGAATCGTTGGTTAAAATCGAGGAGGGATAGAGGTGATAGAGGTAAGGAATTTGGTAAAGTACTACGGAGATTTCCCTGCAGTGAAAGATATTACTTTTTCTGTAGAAAAAGGGGAAATTCTTGGGTTTCTTGGCCCAAATGCTGCAGGGAAAACCACTACTATGAGAATAATTACGGGGTACATGCCGGCAACCAGAGGAACTGTAAAGGTTGCTGGGTATGATGTTTTTGAGCATCCGCTGGAAGTCAAAAAAAGGATCGGGTATCTTCCGGAAAATCCGCCGTTGTATATGGATATGAGGGTTAGGGATTACCTAAGATTTGTTGCTGAAATCAAGGGAGTGGATCGAAAAGGTGTTAACGCGGAGGTTGAAAGAGTAGCGGAGCTGGTCTCAATAACCCATGTGCTTGATAAGTATGCCCAAAAGCTTTCTAAGGGTTACAGACAAAGGGTTGGACTGGCTCAGGCTTTGATTAATAATCCCCCTGTTCTTATCCTTGATGAACCTACCATTGGACTTGATCCAAAGCAAATTATTGAGGTAAGAGAGTTGATTAAGAGCCTGGGGAGTGAGCATACGATTATTCTATCCACGCACATACTTCCTGAGGTGAGTATGACATGTAGCAGGGTGGTGATTATAAATGAGGGTAAACTTGTGGCTATGGATACTCCTGAGAATTTAACTGCCCGACTCCAGGGGTCAGAGACTGTTTTTGTTGAGGTAGAAGGCCCAATTCAAGATGTGCTGGGTGCTATTGAAAAAATGGAAGAGGTTATATCTGCTACCGTTGAGCAGAGGAAAGGTGATGAAGTGGGTTTATTTAAGGTGCAGGCCAGGGTGGGAAGCGACATCAGGAAAAAGCTGGCATCGCTTGTGGTTAACAGTAACTGGGGATTACTGGAATTGAGACCAGAGAAATTAAGCCTTGAGGAAATCTTCTTGAAGTTAACAACAAAAGAGGAGGAGTTAAACTAAGATGAGGAACATGGCCGCAATTTTCAAAAGAGATGCACGAGGGTATTTTACTTCCCCCATTGCGTATGTGGTTATTGGGCTTTTTCTTGTTGTAACAGGTATATTTTACTATTTGATGCTTAGAAGTTTCTTACAGTATAGCTATGCAGTAATGATGCAGCGTGCCGGTGTTTCGGTAAATGTGAATTTGATGATGGTACGCCCCTTTTTGCTTAACATGTCAGTTATAGTACTTTTTATTGTTCCAGTTATAACTATGAGATCTTTTTCAGAGGATAAGAAAGCGGGAACTATGGAACTTCTCCTTACAAATCCTGTGACAAACTGGCAGATCATTCTGGGTAAGTTTTTTGCTTCCTATTTGCTTTACATTGTAATGGTGTCCGTTACTTTCATTTTTATGTTATTTCTGTTTATCTGGGGTGAGCCTCAGTTCATGCCTATATTCATTGGATACTTGGGAATTTTACTGATGGGAGCTGGTTTAATTGCTCTTGGAAATTTCATATCTTCGCTTACGGAAAATCAGATTGTTGCGGCAGTCGGTACCTTTGGAGCTACTATGCTTCTCTGGGTGATAGGATTCGCAGGTGATTATGCAGGGAAAATTTTTGGCAGCATTTTGAAGTATCTTTCTATTGTTGAACATTTTGATGATTTTTCGAAGGGAATATTTGATACAAGCCACCTTGTATTTTACCTTTCCTTGATGTTTGTAATGTTGTTTTTGACATATCAGTCTATTGAGTCTGCAAAATGGAGGGGATAGAAAATGAAGCTATACAAGTGGATATTGGCGGGTGGTTTTTTACTTGTTTTTATTGGTTTGATTGTCTATTCAATTGTTAATGTCTGGGATTATAAGTCTTTAGTATTGATAGCTCTTGGGCTTGTAGGTATTGTCTATTCTCTTATTAAACTTGACATCAGGAATATATTGAAAGATAGGAGATTTCTGTACGGTGGGAATGCGTTACTTGTGGCACTTCTTGTAATTGCAATTGTAGGTTTGCTTGATTTCTTTTTGGCCAGACATACAATAAGAGTAGATACTACCTCCAATAAGCAGTTTAGCCTTTCTGATCAAACAATTAAAGTGCTTAAGAATCTGAAGAAAGATGTGAAGGTTCTGGCTTTTGTAAAGGACATCAATAAGGGGCCCGTGGAAGATTTACTTACGGAATATTCGCATGTTTCAAAGCGTTTCAAATGGGAGCTGATTGATCCTGACGAGAAACCAGCTATTGCGAGGCGACACAGGGTAAGAGAGTATGGTAACCTGGTGGTGATGTGTGAGGACAGGGAAGAGCAAATATCAAGAGCGGAGGAGGAAGATTTAACCAATGCCATAATTAAAGTCACTCGGGAGGAAAGGAAAAAGGTGTATTTTGCTGCTGGACATGGTGAGGGAAGCATAGAAGATGATGATAGGTATGGTTATTCCAGAGCTAAAGAGGCGATAAAAGAGCAGAACTATGATGTAAAAGAAATAATACTTGCTGAGAAGGATTCCATACCTGCGGATGCATCTGTAATAGTTGTTCCGGGGCCGAAGAAAGAGTTATTTGAACATGAAAAGGAGATACTGAAAAATTATATAGAAGCTGGGGGTAGTGTGTTGTTTATGCTTGATCCCAGACCTTCTGTGGGATTGGAGGATTTCCTGAAAGATTATGGCATTAAGGTTGGAGATGATATTGTGATTGACGCAAGTGGTTTGGGGAGATTGTTTGGTGCGGGTCCTGATATTCCTATAGTGGCAACTTACGGTGACCACGCGATAGTTAAAGATCTGGGTAACTACATGACATTTTTCCCGGGGGTAAGATCTGTGAGAAAAGATGAGAATAATAGTGATTTCAAGCTGGATGTTGTTGAACTTGCTAAAACCGGTTCCCAGAGTTATTCTGTGAAGAATTTTGAGGACATGTACAAGACAGGTAAGATAAAGATTACGAAAGATGACGAAAAGGGTCCGATCCCAATAGCAGTTGCTGTTACAAAAGATGTCAGTAACAATAAAGACAAAAGAAGAGAGAAAGCCAGAATTGTTGTAGTGGGTGATTCCGATTTTGCTAGCAATGCATATTTTGCAAATCAGGCTAATGGTGATCTTTTTATGAATATGATAAGCTGGCTTCTCGCAGACGAGGATTTGATTTCCATAAGACCAAAATCTCCTGATATCAGGACAGTGAATATGACCCCTGCTCAGCTTAAATCTGTATTTTGGCTTACTGTGATTATATTGCCCGCGATTTCGTTTGGAATTGGGGTCCTTGTGTATATCAGGAGGAGGTAGGATATGAAGGGTAAGAATGTATTGATATTGTTTGGGGTTTTTGTGGTTCTGCTTGCTTTGATTTACTTTTTCGATGTTCAGGGTACAAAAAAGCGGGAAGAAAGACAGGAATATGAGAAACTTTTGTTTAAGGTAGAAAAAGACAGTGTTGTTGAATATACCCTGAAGAATGAAAAAGATACCCTTACCTGTAGGAAAGTAGATGGAAAGTGGAATATAGTATCTCCTTTCTTTGCGGAGGGAGATAGTAAAACAATCGAATCAAACCTGAACTCTATATTAGGCAGAAAAATAGAAAGGAAGGTGGTTGATAAGTTAACAGATCTTGAACCATATGGGCTTCATAAACCGAGGGGTGAGGTGATAGTAACATGTAGAGACTCAAGCACTATTCGGCTTTTTGTGGGTTCAGAGAATCCTACTGGACTGTATGTATTTGTTAAGTATCCTGATAAGCCTGATATCTACACGACCGGCAAATCTTTATGGAACTATGTCAATAAGTCTGTGTATGACCTGAGGGATAAGAAAATTATGCATGTTGACAAGGACAAGGTAAAGAAAATAGAGCTGACTTCCAAAGCTTACGGGAGAGTAGTTCTTGAGAAAGAAGGTGAAGATTGGTATATAAGGGAGCCCATTGAATATAGAGCAAGAAATAGCACTGTTAAAACATTTTTGAATTCCCTTACCGGTAATCGTGCCAAGGAGTTTGTTGAAGAAGATCCTAAGAGCCTGAAAAAGTATGGGCTTGATAATCCGTCTGTGAGGGTGGACTGCTACGTGGGTGATGAGCTTGCAAGGGCGACACTTTTTATAGGGGACAGTATACCTGATAAAAAAGGGCGTTTCTACGGCAAAGAGGAGTCAAGAAAACCTGTTTTTACCATAGAAAGATATATTGTTAGAAATCTGAGGAAGAACGCTTTTTATTTTCAGGAGAAGAAGATATCAGGATATGATGGTGAAAATGCTGATAGTATAGTTTCTGTCGTT
>QNCQ01000030.1 GCA_003645825.1 Fidelibacterota bacterium | reverse complement strand
GGCTTGGTGAAGGAGGGGGTGGACTTTTTGGCTGTAGCGAGGGTTGAAGAGGCTCTTGAGCTCCTGGAAGCCGGAATAAGAGCAAAGATTCTCATCTTTGGGAGTCTTTTTCAGGACGAAATGGAAGAGGCTTTTAGAGCTGGAGTGAGAATAAGTGTAACAGGCGTTGTTGATCTGGAAAAAGTAAAAAAATCGATTTTGTCAACCGGTAAGGCAGCTATTGTGCATGTTAATGTTGATACAGGTATGGGTAGAGTCGGTATCCCATATGCTGAAGCTATTGACTTTATCAGGAAACTTGCCAGTCTGGAGAATGTAAGGGTCGAAGGTGTCTATTCCCATTTTTCTACCTCTGATGAGAGAGATAAGTCCTACAGTTACTTGCAGCTTGAAAGATTTAAGAAGATATTTGAAGGTTTGAGGGGGGAGAAGATAAAAATCCCATTTATACATATGTCAAATAGCGGAGCTATTTTGGATATTCCTGAATCTTACTTTAATATGGTCAGGCCCGGAGTCTCGCTGTATGGATATCGTCCGAGTAGCAAGACCAGTGAATCTATTCCACTGAGGCAGGTTATGAGGTTTATTACTCATGTGTCGGCTGTTAGAAGAGTTCCAGAGGGAAGTTTTATTAGTTATGGGAGGAAATACAGGACGGAAAGGGAGACTTCCATAGTTGTGCTTCCAGTGGGTTATGCGGATGGTTATACTAGGGCGTTTACCAATAAAGGATATGTTGTGATAAAAGGAAAGGAATATCCGGTTGTAGGGACTGTGACTATGGATCAGATCATGGTTGATATTGGGGATGATGATATAAGAGAAGGCGATGAGGTATTACTCTGGGGAGATGACAGGAATAGCGGGAAATCGATAAGTCTTACAGAACTTGCTGAATTAATAGGAACTATTCCTTATGAGCTTTGTTGTGCAGTTTCAAAGCGGGTTCCAAGGATTTATAGATACCAGGGGGACAGATGAGCAGATTTTCGTATGTAATTTTTTACGGCGATTTCGATTATAGTCTGGAGAAATTTTCTGCAATGTGCAGGACAATAGAAGATAACGAACCTGCGGAAATTATTGTGATAGATCAAAATAAAAACGGTAGAGAGTTGCCCTATTCCTTTGATGTGGCGGTAAAATGGACTGGTAGTGGAGAGCATACACTTTCTCACGAAATTAACGAGGCTTTTCAGATTAGCAGTTGTGATTATGTGGTTATTATAGATAACCGCTATTGTCCTGTTTATTTAAAGAAGGGGTTTGGTGATATTCTAAGAATTGCCTTGAAGAAACATAAAGATCTGGGATTTTTGTACGGAGATTATGAGCTGATAGGGGAAGAGGGCATAAAAGAGGTAAGGTTGCTAAAGCATCATCCCGGCAGACTCAGAGATATGCAGGATTATGGGAAAGTTTACTTAGTGTCAAGAAAAGCCCTTGAGGAAACGGGTTATATTGATGAGGAAGTTAAGTATAAAGTCTTTTATGATTTGAGATTGAGGATATCAGAGAAGTACGAACTGGTACATATTTCGAACAAATACAGCGGGTCACTTTATTCGGTTGAATCACCTGCTGCTGGTCACAATGTATTTGCGTATCTTCTTGAGAATAAAGAAGTGCAAAAAGAGGCGGAATATGTATTAACCGAGCATTTAAAGAGGATTGGAGCTTATCTTCCTCCAGGCAGTTTTTACCGGGAGCGTCCTCCTGAAAGAAAAGATTGCCCTTATAAAGCTTCCATTATCATACCTGTTAACAATAGGCCCGATTTTATCAACGTTGCTCTAAGTAGTGCACTAAGTCAGACGGTGAAAGATATCGAAATCATAGTGGTCGTGAATGGAGGTGAGGGCGATCCAACTGCGGATGAGGTTAGAAAGTATCTTCCTGGAGGAGAAAAATTTGTAAAAGATGGGCCAGAAGTCAGACTTATAGTCACTGATGTAAATAATATTGGTTTTTGTTTGAATTTGGGGGTGGAGGAGGCTCGAAGTCCGTTTTATGTTCAGCTCGATTCAGATGATAGATTGAAACCTGATGCAGTTGAAAAAATTTTGAATATATTTGAAAGTGACAGAAAAATAGGAATTGTCATAGGTTCTTATGAGGTCTGGGAACAGGATAGTCAGACGAAAAAGATTCGGAGACTTATGGAAATACCTGTTGTAACGCATGACGAGTGGACGGAAGAGAATGGGAGGAATAACCTTTTAAGGATAAATGGTGCAGGTGCTCCCAGGGCAATTCCCATAGAGGTCATAAAGGAAATGGGGTATTTCAGCATCAATGATGAGCCTTACAGCAGGAACTACGGAGAAGATTATGAAATGGTTCTGAAAATTAGCGAAAGATACAGGGTAGGAAGAATTTATGAGCCAATTTATGAGGTTATAAGGCATGCTGGTAGTACCGACCACATGATTGATCAAGAGACTATAGATAGAAATGATGAGGCAAAGGATTACATGAGGCTGGAAGCAATAAAAAGAAGGAAGAGACTGAATAAGAGGAAGGAAACGGAAGGATGATCGGGGATACAGGGGAAGATTTCTTATTGATTGGAGTAGATGGTGGTGCTACAAAAGTGAGTGCCTGGGAAATCATTGTTAACGGAGAGAACAATTTTTATCTTGGAGAGAATAGTTGCAATGTGATGTATTCAGAGGTTCCAGGGTTTATAGTGGATTTTGCCCCTGTGGATATTAACAGGCAGTTGGGTGAGTATAACAGCGGTAAAATTGTTCTGACTGATGAGGAAAAAGCTCAGGGTCAAACTTTTATTGAGGGTTGTGCGAGGGCAATTGCCGGTCTTTGCGATAGGGTAGGAAGGAGAAGAGTTTTGATCGGGATAGGGATGCCGGGGCTTAAAACAGAGGATGGGAGAGGGATATGTGTTATGGCAAACGGACCTCGCATTCCATCTTATTGTGAATTACTTGAGAGAAAGCTGAGGGAGATGGGAATTGATCTGGTTTTTCCGATTTTTAGGCTTGGTAGTGATGCTTATTATTGTGGGCTGGGAGAGGAGTTTGCGAAAGATGGGAAATTTAGAAACTATACTGATGCTTACTATTTTGGAGGGGGTACTGGAATTGCTGATGCTGTAAAGCTTGGTGGCAATGTGATTGACCTGGCAGAGATAGGTGATTGGTTTGTGAAGGCCTGGGAACTGGGTGATGAAAAGGGTAACAGTCTGGAAAAATACGTTTCTGCCCGTGGAATACAGGTAGTGTATGGGGAGTTGACCGGCAAAAGCCTTGATAAGTTGACAAATGAGGGTATATTTGCTCCTCAGATAAGAAAAAGGGCCCTTGAAGGAGAGGCAGAGGCGAAAAAAGTCTTTGAGCTATTTACCCATTATCTTTCGAAGCTTATTTATGAACGTTTGGTGACTTTAAATAAGGGATGGAAGGATTTATTTCCGATAGTAAATAAATTCCGCAAGGCACCAAATAGCAAGCATGAGTATATTGGACGGAAATTTGAGGCTGTTATATTTGGTCAGAGAATAGGCAGTTTGCTTAAAGAGTCGGTTGGGGATGATGTAATCTGGAAGCCACTTATAGAGAATCTGGTTTCCTTACTGGAGGGCAGTCCATATCTTGATGAAGATGTAAAAAAATTCTATCTCAGCAATGGTTTTGTGAGTTCTAATTTTATTGTTATTTCCGAGCTGAGAGAAGCACCTGCTATAGGTGCTGGCGTTGATGTGTATTTGCATTACAAAGTGGGAGGGTAATATGTTGGAACCAGGGGTGATTCCTGACAAAGAGCCTATCATAAGAGTTGCTGTTGTAATGCCCGAAGATAATTTTAAGAAGATAGTGATAAATACTCCTAGTGTGGGAGGATATAGGATTTCGGATGAAGATGGGAATGTTTTTGAACTTGGTTATGATGAAAGATATGAATTTCACCTACATGGAGATTTGTTGAAATTTGTATCGAATAAAGGAGAAAAGGTTTCGAAAAAATGGATTGTGACTGGAGAAGATGCCAACAATGTCGGTACAAAGCGTGGTATTAAGGTAAAGAATGTGATAACAGGTAGGAATTTCCATTGGCGAAAATTGATGGATATGTATATACCCGGGACTTTAGAGTTCCACAACCTGAATGGAAAATTATTTGTGGTAAATGAAGTTCCGTTGGAGGTGTATCTTGTTTGTGTGGCTACTTCGGAGATGGGTGCAAAGTGTCCTAAATCTTTTTTGGAGGCTCAGACTGTCGTTGCTCGCTCGTGGTTGCTGGCTAATGTAGAGATGAAGCATCGTTCGCTGGGCGTGGACGTATGTAACGATGACTGCTGTCAGAGATATCAGGGGGCTACATTTTTGACAAAGGAGGCAATAGAAGCGGCTTCAAACACCTATGGAAAAGTTCTGATGTATGGAGATAAAATATGTGATGCGAGATATTCCAAGAGTTGTGGAGGGGTAACTGAGAGGATAGAAAATGTGTGGGGTGGTGAGCCGCTACCATATTCTATTTCGAAGCTTGATGCCCCAGCAAGCTATAATCATCCAAGCTATCCTCTCGACTCCGAGGATAAGGTAAGAAAATGGATAGATGACAAGCCGCCTACCTTTTGTAGCTCGTACTATATCCCGGAAAAAGAGTTAATAAAGTATCTTGGAGGGGTAGATGTTGAAGGGCGCTATTTCAGGTGGATTGTGAACTATACCCAGCAGCAACTGAATTCTTTGCTGAAAAGTAAATTGAATCTGAAGAGCAGATATATACTTGATCTTGTACCCCTTAGGAGAGGTGACTCAGGCAGGATTATTGATTTGAGGATAGATTATGTTGATCTTCGTGGGGAAAAGCAGTCTATGATTATAAAAAGTGAATATAAAATAAGAGATACCTTAAGTAAGAAGTTTTTGTATAGCTCAGCTTTCTATGTAAAAAAGGAACCTGAGGGGGATGTGCCTCGGGAATTCATTTTGAAGGGTGCTGGCTGGGGGCATGGTGTGGGGCTCTGTCAGATTGGGGCTCTCGGAATGTCTTTGAAAGGTTATACAGTCGAGGATATTCTTTATCATTACTATGTTGGGGCTGAGCTGAAGAAGATCTATTAGGCAAGGAAAGGAGATAGAATGAGTGTGCTGTCCAGGCGGAGTAAGGTGTCAGGCTGGCTGTGGGTACCTTCACTGTATTTTGCAGAAGGAATACCCTATGTTGTAGCTATGATTGTTTCGGTTGTGATGTATAAAAATCTCGGGGTATCGAATGCTGCAATAGCCTTTTGGACGAGTCTATTGTATCTTCCCTGGGTAATAAAACCGTTCTGGAGTCCTTTTGTTGACATTCTTTCCACGAAGAGAAGCTGGATTCTTGTTATGCAGCTTATCCTTGCAGTGGTTTTCTTCCTGATTGCGATATCGATTCCTCTTCCGATATATTTTTATTTAACCCTGTTTCTTTTGTGGATAGTTGCTTTCTCTTCTGCTACTCATGATATAGCTGCTGACGGCTTTTATATGCTTGGTCTTGATAAGCATGAACAGGCGTTTTTTGTAGGGATCAGGAGTACATTTTACCGAATAGCGATGATTACCGGTCAGGGCCTTATAGTTATGCTGGCAGGGTTAATTCAGAGCTATACGGGGTTGGCTCCCGTTGACTTTGAAGTTAGGGCTGTGCCGCCATCTGCTGTGGCTGATACTTCGCATGTGATTATCAAGGGAGAGATAAAAAGAGAGGGGGAGCCAGGCATAGTAGTATCTGCGGATAGAGGTTATATTAGAATTTCGGGTGGTTCTGAGGCTTGTAGTGACACTTTGAATGTGTATGTGTGTCTTTCTTCTCCTCCACGAGATAAGAAAGAGATAGTCGTTAATTTTGGGTTTGATGAAGGCAATAAGGATATTTATCTTGTTTCACAAGCCAGGTTTGAATTTGATAAGAGCAACTGGAATGTACCCCGAAAAGCACAAATTACTGTCAATCCACGCCTGAAAGAGGAAGCGGGCGCGGTATTTAAAGCGACAGCGGGAAATGTTCCGTTTAGTTGGACAGTTTCCTTTCTTGTACTTGCGGTAATGTTTTTGCTTTTTGCGTTGTATCATAGATTTATGTTACCGTATCCTTCTGAGGAGAGAAAGGGGAATATTAAAGAGATATTTTCAAGTTATGCGGACGTGTTTATTACCTTCTTCAAGAAGGAGAGAATATGGGCTGCTATGGCGTTTTTACTCTTTTACAGGTTTGCTGAATCTCAGCTTGTGAAGATAGCTTCACCGTTTCTCCTTGACGCAAGGGAAGTTGGAGGGCTCGGGTTGACTACAACGGAAGTTGGGTTTGTCTATGGTACTGTAGGCATAATAGCTTTGACGGTTGGAGGTATCTTAGGTGGTATTGTAGCTTCCGCGCATGGTCTAAAGAAGTGGATATGGTGGATGGCAATAGCCATAAATGTTCCCGATGGTGTGTATTTGTTTTTGTCTTATTATCTCCCCGATAATTTTCTTGTGGTGAATGCCTGTGTGGCAGTTGAGCAATTTGGGTATGGATTTGGGTTTACAGGATATATGCTTTACATGATTTATATTGCTCAGGGGAAGTATAAGACGGCTCATTTTGCGATTACCACGGGGTTTATGGCGCTAGGCATGATGTTACCGGGAATGATCAGTGGTAAAATAGAAGAACTTCTTGGATATCAGTACTTTTTCATTTATGTTCTTTTGTGCACGGCGGTAAGTTTTCTGGTTGTAGCTCTTGTGAAGATTGATCCAGAATTTGGTAAGAAGGTGGAAAAGGGAACTTAGTGAGGTCCTGAATGGGTTTTCAGTGGGTTGATTTTCTCATTCTTATTTCCTATCTCGTGGTTATAACTCTGATTGGAAGCCTGGCCGGGGGCAGGCAGAGAAATGTCCATGATTATTTTCTTGGGGGAGGGAAGGTACCGTGGTGGGCAGTTTCGTTTTCTATTGTGGCTGCGGAAACAAGCACTCTTACTTTTATCAGTATTCCTGGGCTGGCCTATATAGGGAATTTGAACTTTCTCCAGGTGAGTTTTGGATATCTATTGGGTCGAATTGTAGTAGCTTATATTTTTCTTCCCTCGTATAAGGCGGGGAAAATAGCGACAGCTTATGAATTTTTAGAGAATAGGTTCGGACAGAGGGCAAGGAAATTTGCCTCGGTTATTTTTTTACTCACCCGAATTGCTGCTGATGGAGTCAGGTTGTTTGCAACCGCTATTCCTCTGGCGATAATTTTTAAGGGTTTCTCTCTTTTCGCAGGGTTTAGCAACGTGCAGATTTATATTGTATCTATTCTGATTATTGCACTGGTAGCGTTGCTTTATACGTTTATAGGTGGGATTAAGGGTGTTATATGGGTTGATGTTATTCAGATGACCATATACATAGGAGGTGCACTCCTGGCACTGTTTATTTTGTTGTCGATTGTCCCTGGAGGGTTCAGGGCTGTGAGTAACTTTTCCGGGGGAGTTAATAAATTTTCGGTGGTTAATTTTAGCTTTAGGGGTGGTATCAAAGGATTTTTCTCGGAGCCGTATCATTTTCTGGGGAGTCTTCTGGGGGGGATGTTTCTTTCTATGGCTTCTCATGGGACGGATCAACTCATTGTTCAGCGTTTGTTGTCTACGAGGTCAATAAGGGATAGTCAGAAGGCTGTGATAACAAGTGGGGTTATAGTTAATTTTCAATTTGCTCTATTTCTCCTTGTTGGGCTGATGCTATTTGCTTTTTATAGAGGTGCGCAGATTGGTCAGGCAGGTATTCCCTTCACGAAGGCAGATGAAATTTTCCCTTACTTCATTGTATACAGCCTACCAGTAGGAGTGAAAGGACTGATCATAGCCGGTCTTTTCGCAGCGGCGATCTCGACACTTGCTGGTTCGATAAGTTCTCTCTCTTCGTCGGCTATTATGGATTTGTACAGAGGTAAGAGAGGGTATAAGCTTGATGAGAGGAAGGAGCTGGTTGTTTCCCGGGTTGCAACCTTTGTAAGCGCTGTAATTCTGATGTTTGTTGCTTTCGGGTTTATCAGAGTATTGCAATCGGTAGTTGAGATCGCTCTTGGTATTGCCTCTATAACCTATGGCGGATTGCTTGGGACATTTATTCTAGGAACACTTTTTAGAAGGGTAGATGAAAAGTCAGCTCTGGCTGGTTTTGTTTCTGGTATTGTCTGCATGGGATTGATAATTGTTGTGCCGTTCGTTTTTGGAAAACCTCCTCTGTTTCACTGGACATGGTATACTTTTATAGGTTGTTTTGTTACGGTTGTTGTTGGGAATCTGGCGGCTAATGTTAAGAGGCTTATATAAGATATTTTTTGTAATCATTTTAGTTTCCGGGTTGCTTTTTGAGGTGGGAAAGTACAGATACAGTAAGGTGTATATTCCCACCGGGAAGGAAGTCGGACCGGCTCTTGATTATTTTATTTCTTTTCGTGATACAGCTGTCGTGAGAGGGAAGGAGTGCTTTATTACAAATGACAAGGCACTTTCTTTTGATTTTGACAGGGTGGTTGGGATCTTTCGAAAGGTAGTGGAGAAGGGTGGCAATGTTCTAATTCTTTATGAAAAAGAAAATGACCTTTTAAAGAAATATATGAGCCTTCTGGTGCTCAAAGGAGTACACGGGAATTTTTTAAAATACAGCGATCTTGGAGTAAGTGAGCTTTTGAAATGTGATAGGGTGTATATCTTTTTACCGGGGATGGATTTTGCCTTTGGGGAGGACTTACAGGTTCTTGTAAAAGTTTTGAATGCCTGTTCTTTCAGGGGTAGTAGCCTGTGGGTAATCGATTTCCCCAATTTGTTTTCTGGTGAGAAGATAGCTGTTCCCTTTTGTCGTATTAAAGTTTTTGATTTTGAGTTGCCGTATATGTATGGGATGACCCTTGGTGAGCTGGCTCTGATGCTGAATGAAGTTTATCTTAAAAAACCGGTTGATCTGCGGGTTATTGCTGTGTCGAACTATAGCAGGAAGTTGTGGTATGATGAGCTTGGATTGAGGTGGTATTTGGATTATTATGATATTGCTACGATGAAGGATGCTTTAATGTGTGCTGCACGGGAAATTTTCCGCTGTTCTAATCTGGAAATTGATGAGAATTATGTTATCAAAGCAGAGTGGTTGAATAATAGGGAGTTTATAGAGAAGTTAAATCGACAAAGGATGAGAGGGGTTAAGTTCGAAAGAGTCAAGAGTCATGACATAGAAGGAGTTGGAATTTGTATTACTGATAGATCCGGTTTTAACCCTGTGCTGGTGTGTTGTCAAACTCTGTCTCTGGCGAGTAGGATGTATCCCCATAGGTTCAGGATGAAAAATGAGATTGGAAAGGAGGGAATGTTTGACTTTAATGTAAAGGTGTATGTCGAAAGTGGGCATGATTTTGATAAATTTGAGAAGCTTTTGTCGGGTAGATTAAATAGGTTCCTGTCTTTGAGGAGTAGATATCTTATATACAGGTAAGTTTTTGTTTGTGTAAATTGCATCTGGTTTATTATATTCAGCTTGTGGTTTGTTTATTTTCAATAAATTTAAAAGAGTAGGGGGGTAGTGAGGTGAAGTTAACAATTTCATTTCTTGTGTGTGTTTTTGTTTTTTCATTTGCTTTTGCCGGTGGGCTTGTGACTAACACCAACCAGAGTGCAGAGTTTATGAGGGTTATGAATAGAAATGCTACGATTTTTACTGATGCCGTTTATTTTAATCCTGCTGGTACTGCTTTTATGGAGGATGGTTTTCATTTTTATCTTAGCAATCAAACGATATTTCAGAAAAAGACGATTGAGAATAGTTATATGTATTTGAACGATGGTAAGTATGAGGGAGAAGTAAAAGCTCCTATTTTTCCTAATGTTTATGCAGTGATGAAGAAAAACAAAATAGCTCTTTCGCTTGGATTTGGACCTGTAGGAGGAGGCGGTAGCGCTGAGTTTAAGGAGGGGTTGCCATCTTTTGAGATAGGGTTTTCTGATCTTGTGCCTTCGCTGAACTCTCAGGGAGTTCAGGGATACAAGGTGGATTTGTATTTTAAAGGGAGTTCCATTTATTATGGTTTTCAATCTTCATTTGCATATAGGTTTAGTGAAAAGTTGTCGATTGCTTTTGGGGGGAGATATGTAAAAGCTATGAACAGGTATGAAGGATATATTAAAGATGTGGAGATAAATCCCGGTGGCAACTGGATGAAAGCGTCTGATTTTTTTGCAGGGGTTTCTCAGCAATATGCGGGTGCAGCAGCGGAGGCTTATCAAGCCTATCAGTATTATACAGCTGCAGGGATGGAGGATAGTGCCAGTTACTTCTATTCTTTATATGATTCCTATAGCAAGCTTGCAATTGAAATGACGTTTAAATCCAACCTGACATCTGACCAGAGGGCGGATGTGAAACAGACCGGAAGCGTATTTATTCCTATCATCGGGTTAAATTTGGCCTTTTCTCCAGATTTTCGGGTTAGCTTCAGATATGAAGGGCTTGGGAAGATGGTTGTTAAGAATGATACGAAAAAAGATATAATTGTTGGATATGATGAAGAAGGGAATCCGATAACCCAATTCCCGGATGGGGAAGAGATAGGATCTGATATTCCTTCCATGCTTTCTTTCGGTTTGTTTTATCAGGTGGCTCCCAGGATCAGAGTTCTTAGCGATTTAAACTACTTTTCCAATAAGAGCATTGATTGGGGTGGGAAAGAAAAATTTGTAAATAGCGAGTTTGAGGCTGGTCTGGGTATTGAGTATATTTTATCTCCAAAGGTGCTGGTCAGTTGCGGGTATTTATTTTCAAAAACGGGTGCCACTGATGATTATCAATCTGATATGTCTTATGGTTTGGATTCTCAGAGTTTAGGTTTTGGTGGAATTTTTGAACTTTTTCCGGGGCTAACAGCTTCTGTTGGTATATCGAAGACTTTTTATAAAGAGGATAGTAGAAGTTTTAGTCATGTTCTTGGAAATAAGCCGATTCCTGTTACAGAGAAGTATGATAAAGATACTTTTGTTATAGCTTTTGGGTTGAATTATAGCATCGGTAGATAGTTAAGAATAAAATAGGAAAAAGTGAATGTGAAAGAGCGTGTAACCAGATTGGGCGTATTGATAAGTTTAGTTGTTATGTGTGTTTATGGTTCTAATGAAAGGACGGGGTGGGGTTTTGGAGGAGTGCCTGCCATTAACTATAATGCTGATGATGGGTTTGGGTATGGAGTTGTGCTGAATTTCTTTTATTACAGTAGAGGGGGATACAGACCGTATTACTTTCAACTGAAGCCAATCATATTTTTTACTACCGGTGGGAAACAGGATCATTCTTTATTTTTTGATAGTCCGTATGTGCTTGGAAAAGGTTTGAGGATTAATTTCCTCGTCAAATATTTAAAAGAAAACTATTATCCATACTATGGTCCTGGAAATTCCAGTGAATTTTGCTCTGAGTATGTTGAGGTAGATAAAGATGGCAATCCACTTGATACATTACATGGCAGGCACTATTATAATTTTCAAACTGAGCAGATACGTACTATTTTGAATTTGCAGAAGAAGATCTATGAGGAAGGTGGGAGAAAGATTTTTGTTCTCGGTGGCTGTGGTCTTTTTAAGGCAAGGAACTCTTATTGTAAGAATAACGGTATAAAAACTTTACTGCAAAAAGATGTAGAAAATGGGGTGATAGACCCAGAAGATATAAAAG
>QNCQ01000029.1 GCA_003645825.1 Fidelibacterota bacterium | reverse complement strand
GCGAAGTAATTAAAGCGGATTTAGATAAGAATTTTTAAAAAGTCTCAAAAAAAGGCTTGACAAAGAAAATTGATAAAGTTATATTAAAGTGTAAACGTTTACATTTGATATGGCTACTATTAAGGATGTTGCAAAAAAGGCTGGAGTTTCCATTGCCACTGTCTCAAGGGTAATAAATAATAGCCCTAAGGTTAGCGAAAAGACAAGGCAGAGGGTTTTAGAGGTTATTAGAGAATTAAATTTTATGCCCAATATAATCGCTCAGGGACTCCAGACAAAAAGAACTAATACAATAGGGCTCATTTTCCCCGATGCTACCAGTTACTACTTTGCTGAGATAATAAGGGGGATTATCGGCGTTGTGCAAAAACAAAAATACCATGTTGTCATTTCAAGCTCCCATGACGAAAATGATGAATTGAGGACTCTTATCTCAATGCTGCAGTCTGGAAGGGTGGACGGAATGGTTCTGATGATGCCTACAATTACTGACAGTAAATTTTTAAAGCACACTCTTAAAAATTTCCCTGTGGTTTTTGTTTGTACGAATATAAAGACAAGCAGATCAACATCCGTTATTATTGACAATTTTAATGGTGCCAAAAAGGTAACTTCCCATCTTATTGAGCATGGTCATCGCAGAATAGGTTTTATCCACGGTTCTCCAAATAACTTTGATTCCAGGGAACGATATCGAGGATATCTTAGCGCTCTCGCTAATGCTGGTATTTCTAAAAGCGAACTCTATGAAGCGAGAGGTAACTTCACCGAACAATCTGGTTTTAATGCGGCCATGGAGCTTTTTAGCCAGCCTTCTCCACCGACTGCAATTTTTGCCGCCAATGACTCTATGGCTATAGGTGCTATTGAAGCCGCGAAAAGGCTTTCTCTGAATGTGCCCAATGATGTTGCTATTGTAGGGTTTGATGATATTTCTACTTCGAGATATGTTGAGCCGGCGCTTACTACTGTGAGGGTACCTGTGTTTGAAGTGGGGGAAATCGTTGGAAAGATAATATTGAAACATCTTTCGGGGGAAGGAGGTAGTGTTGAAGAAAAAATTGTCATACCCGTAGAGCTTGTAGTAAGAAAGTCCTGCGGGTGCAAGGAGAGTTAACCTTAAAAAAGCAAAGGGGGAGGGAAAGATGAAGTACCCTGCAAAAGTTACCGTGTTGTTGGTAGTTGTATTGATGATCTTTTCATCGGCAGTCTTTTCTGCCAAGAAAGATCATCATGCTGATCCGCCTTATATCCTTGTTACTTCTGCTGAGAAGCCGATTAACGTGGATGGTGTGCTGGATGAGACGGATTGGCAAAGGAGATTTGACTATCTTGTTTATGATGTCCGATATATTACAGGAGATGTTGAATATTCTCCAACAGGGGATGTGCTTGTACAGCCACCATATAATGATACCACGACGACTTATGTTAAATTTTTGCACTATGGAACTGATCTTTATATCGCTCTCATTTCGAATGATAAGTCTGTGTGTAGATTTGATGGGAGCTGGGAAGGCGATGGCCTGTTTATGAAGGTTCAAACTGCGTCAGGTGAGGTAGTAGAGTACAAGCTCTATTTCAATCTAACAGGTACTGATCCTGATATTCATTTTGAGGAACCTGGTAATTATCCTGGTTCTGGTTATGGTGCCGCCTGGAAGCCGTCAAAAACGGTGGTAAATGATCCCACCAATGTTGATTCCGGCTACACTGCTGAAATGGTTATACATCTTGATCAGCTTGGATACACTGATCCTGTATGTGAAGTTCCGGTTTTGATAAATATTTTTGACCCGGATGGTTACACAGGGGCTGATGGTGAAGGATGGGATGCGGGACAATATCACAAAATGTGGTGGGGTAGTGAATGGGGTCCTGAGATGAGGATATTGAAGCTTGGTGACCCACCCTATAAAATTGCAAAAAAAGTGAGTGAGGACATTACTCTCGATGGAAAGCTCGATGAGGGTTTTTGGGATGGAGCAGATTCTGTTGTAATTGGTGAGGGGAGTCTCTTGTACACCGGGGGTTTCTATATGCAGTGGGGGGATACCCTGAATGAGTATGAGGATAAAAGTTTGGCTGTGGTAAAATTTGCTCATAAGGGAGCTGATCTTTATATCGGGGTTGTTTCCAATGATTCTTCTGTTTGCAAATGGTCACCTGGATGGGAAGCAGACGGTCTCTTTCTCTGGATGACAAATAAGGGAGAAATTCCTGAGCCAAGCGAAAGGAAAGAGATTAAGGCGATGTATTTCACAGGCAATGAGGGTGATGGAATTAGTTTTGAGTTAAGTGCCGCTGTTCCAACCGGTGGGGCTGAGGGTGTATCATACGAACCAGAGGGTACAGTGACGCATACAGAATCAAATGGTCCCGATGCAGGATATTCATTAGAGGTAGTTGTGCATACCGATTATTTTGGATATTCGGAGGGGGATACAGTAATGCTGAGTGTAGTCATATGGGATATTGATTATGCAAGCTCAGATGCTTATGATGCCCATGTGTCTGATTATGCGCCTCATTGGTGGGGAACCCAATGGTGTGATAAAAACTTTGAGAAGTACTTTATGTACAGAGGGGTCATACTGTCGACTGAGGTAGGAATTGAAGAGGATAATAGTAAATTTGCAGATGCTGTCCGTCTGTATAGGAACTATCCAAATCCATTTAATGCTTCCACGAATATTTCTTTTGAAATACCTACCCGTGAGAAAGTTACCTTGGCGATATATAATGCTCTTGGTGTAAAGATTGCCACCATTTGTGATGATTATCTCAATCAGGGATATCATGAGTATCGATGGGATGGTAAGGACAGAAGCGGTAAACCAGTTCCGTCCGGTATTTATTTCTACAAGCTGACAGTTGGAGACAAATCAAGAATTAATAAGATGGTTTTGTTGAAGTAATAAATAACATACTTGTGGTACCTGTCAGGGGGATTTCCTCTGGCAGGTACTTTTTCTGTTTTTTTCTTCATGGAGAAACATGAAAAGAATATTAATACCTTTATTGTTGCTGGTCATGACAGAATTTTTAGTGGCCGGGGTGACTGGCAAGATAAGAGGCAGAGTTGTCGATGCGCAGACTGGAGAGCCTCTGCCATGGGTCAATGTTATGCTTGAAGGGACATCTTTGGGTGCTGCGACGGATGCTAATGGAGTGTATGTGATTTTGAATGTACCTCCCGGGGAATACACACTAGTTGCTTCAATGATGGGATATAAGAAGATTAGAATAGAAAATCTGCGTGTTAAGACAGATTTCACAACAGTACAGAATTTCAGGCTGGAAAAAACGGTCCTGGAGTTTGGCGAAGAAGTGGTTGTTATAGGTCGAAAGCCTGAGATTCAGAAAGATAGAACGTCTACTATGGTTGTAGTTAGTGCTGATGAGTTACGGAAGTTGCCTGTGAAGGAGCTGTCTGAGGTTGTAAATCTTCAAGCTGGGGTGGTCAATGGACATTTTAGAGGTGGTAGAACAGGAGAAGTGGCTTATCTTGTAAATGGAATTTCTGTAAATGATCCCTATAATAAAGAGATGGCGCTGGAAATTGAGAAAAATGCTATTCAGGAGATAAAAGTTATAAGTGGTACGTTTAGTGCTGAGTATGGTCAGGCTCTATCAGGAGTTGTTAACATAGTTACCAAAAGAGGCTTAGAAAATTTTCGGGTACACGCTGATTTGTATTCAGGGGATTACGTAAGCAATCAGGATCCTCCTTTCACGAATATAAAAAATTTAAGCCCTTTTCAGATTAGGAATGTAGAATTAGATGTTACGGGACCTATCGCTTTCCTAAAAAACTCTTCATTCTTCGTATCTGCTAGAAATTACTTCAATGAGGGATATCTGTATGGGGTTGAGGAATTTTTGCCTGGTGACTCATCGAATTTTGATGATCCCAATCCTGATAATTGGTACATAGAACGGAGTGGCTCGGGGAAGTACATACCTATGAATTATTCATGGAGGAATTCTTTTCAGGGGAGCTTCTACTTTAAGATTACCCCAAGATTGTCATTGGATATCGATGGAAATTATGGAGAAAGACGCTGGAAAGAGTACAATCATCTTTTTAAGTATAATCCAAGAGGTATTCCAACAAAGTACCAATCAAATTACCAGATAGGTTTTACATTAACCCATTCTCCATCTGCGAAAATGTTTTATACGCTACGGGGCACGAATTACTATACTCGTTATAAGTCTTACGTTTATAGTGATCCTAATAGCGATAAATATGTAAGTCCTCGACTTTTAAGGAGACTTGGTTACGGTTTTTATACTGGTGGTATGGATATGAGCCATTTCTACAGAAGTTCTAAGATTAGTGCCTTCAAATTTAATCTCGTTTCTCAGCCGAATACAAGGAATGAGGTTAAATGTGGTTTTGAGATGAGGCGTAGCAACCTATGGCTTGAGGAATTTAGTTTGAGGTTGGATAGAACAACCGGGTGGAAACCTGAGAAGTATCCGCCGGAGAGCGTTTATAACAATAAGTATAGACATATTCCTCTTGAGTTTGGTGCATGGATTGAGGATAAAATAGAGCTGGAAAGATTGATTCTGTCTGTAGGTGTAAGATTTGATTATTTCGAACCTGATGGACTTGTCCCAAAAGATCTGAGAGATCCTGATGGTTCTTACAAGGGCGAGGAAAACCCGTTTAGAAAAGCCAGCCCTAAGAAACAGCTAAGTCCCAGACTTGGTATTTCTTATCCCATAACGGATAAAGGGGCTATCCACATTTCATATGGACATTTCTTTCAGATTCCTAGATTCGAGTATTTGTATTATAATTCAGAGTTTGAGGTACAGGGTGGTGGGCTTAATACAATAATGGGGAATGCCGACCTGAAGCCTGAAAAGACGGTGATATATCAACTTGGCCTTCAACAGATGATTGGCAATGGGTTAATTCTTGATGTAACAGGTTACTATAAGGATATAAGAAATCTGGTAGGGACCCAGATATATGAGCTGTATGTGTTAGGAGATATGTACGCAAGGTATGAGAATAGAGATTACGGAAATGTTCGTGGCATTGCTGTTACCTTGACCCGGAAAGCTATAGGATGGTTTTCGGGGTCGATTGATTACACTTATCAAATTGCGGAGGGTAATGCTTCAGATCCGCGAGCTACTTTTTATGATAGACAGTCAGACCCTCCACGGGAGAGTGAAATACAGGTTGTCCCTCTTGACTGGGATCAGACCCATACTTTGAATGTGAGTGTTGTTTTCACTCAGCCTTCATGGGTAATCGGACTGGTAGGGAAGTATGGCTCTGGATTGCCCTACACTCCTGAGTATCAAAACCAGAGGACAGCATTCGAGAATAGTGAGAGGAAACCCTCTACGTTCTCTGTTGACCTTAATGCAGCATATAGAATAAAATTAGGTAAGATAGAATTTCAGCTATACTCGCAGGTTAAAAATCTGTTTGATCGGGCAAATGCGCTTCAGGTTTTCCCTGATACTGGGAGACCTGATTACTCTTTAATACCAACTTATGTGCCCGAGCAACCTATACATTCTCTCAGGGATTTTTTAACGAGGCCTGATTATTATTACCCACCAAGAGAAGTTATTATCGGATTGGAAGTGATGCTATGAAAGAAAGAAAAGTATTAATAAAGGCTTTCGTTTTTGTTTTGTTTATATGTTCTTCGCTCGTTCCTCAGAATAACCTCGATGAACTGCATGGGGATCGTAAATTCAGGAAGCAGGGGCTGCATAATGGTAATCTTGTTGAAACTCTTTTCTGGAACTTTGGTGAAGTCGGATGGTGGGGTAAACAACCTTCTGGTGTGTGGCCAAAGGGGACAAAGCATTCTTACATGGATGGCATTTATCCGATAGTGGCTGCGGAAGTGAAACTTGTCACGGGTGATACAATCCATATTGTCGAAGGGGGGTATAGAGAGCATTACGAAACCGGTCCTACTGGAATAGAATATGGTTGGCAACCACTCCCTGGTTTTTCGAACCCGGAGCAGGATTACATTGCGATGAGTGATGATCCAAATACGTGGCCAAAATATTGGCCAGATAAGCCCGCTTCGTGGGGCGGTAAGTGGAATGGATATTTTGGACAGAAGACAAATGCTGATCAGGAAAGCTATTTTATGATGGATGATTATCAGGACAGGGGGAGGGATTTTTGGGGAAAGTTTCACTGTGATGAAAACGATACTTCACGAGGTGGTCTTGGAATGAGGGTAGCTGTTCGAGGTTTTCAATGGTCGAATGTGTTGGCTGAGGACATCATTTTCTGGCATTATGATATCACGAATATAAGCACTACGCATTATGATAAAACAGTTTTTGGTATGTATTGTGATTCGGGTGTCGGGGGAATGAATGATTCAAATGATGATAATGCTTATTATGATCTAGGACTCGATATTGCTTATACGTGGGATGCTAATGGCAAAGGTGAGACTGGATGGGAGACCGGCTATGCTGGCTATGCATTTCTGGAAAGTCCAGGTAATCCATTCGATGGTATTGATAATGATGGCGATGGCGCGGAAGGGGAAGGCCCTATATTAACCTCAATAGATTTTAAACCCAGGGTTCTCCCTGATGAGATCGTTGTCATTGATTATTCTAATATGAGCCCTTCTAACGATTGGGGAAGAAAAGTTGTGTCCTTTTCCTCTGGTGGGAGTGGAAAATTCTGGAGGTTTGAAGGCAATACTCTTTATCTTCAAATACATGATTCAACCTATGTTTACATAAAAGGTCAGACGGTTTCGGAAAAGCCTTTTAATGGAATTGATGATGATCTGGACGGGTTAATTGATGAAAATGAGAGAGTCCACATGGGTTTGAAATATAGAGACTGGATAAATCGTGATGGGTTTAACAATTTGCTTATAGATGAGAGCAGGAATGATTCAATAGATAATGATGGTGACTGGGATCCTGAGTTACATGATGTGGGTGCCGATGGTGTAGCAGGTACTGGAGACTGGGGAGAAGGTGATGGTATGCCTACTGAAGGAGAACCTTATTATGATAAAACGGACAAAGATGAATCTGACCAGATAGGACTTACCTCTTTTGATTCGTTTTATATCGGTTCAGGAGTTGAGTACAGGTTCGATGAGGTCATATGGGAAAGAATAGCCAATTATCATTTTGATGCAGGGAAACAGAATGGAAACATTGCTTTTCTTTTTGGTTCTGGGCCTTTCATTATGCCACCCCGGCATACCGAGAGGTTTTCGCTGGCTCTGGTTTTTGGCGAGAATCTTCAGGATTTGATAAGAAATAAAAAGGTTGTACAGGACATCTATAACGCAAACTATAATTTTGCAAGACCGCCGATAAAGCCGAAGGTATGGGCAGTAGCTGGAGACGGTAAAGTTACCCTCTATTGGGATGACAAAGCAGAGTCCTCATATGATGAATTTGCGGATCCGTCAACCGGTGGGTATGATTTTGAAGGTTACAGAATATATAAAGCTACTGATCCTGCATTTAATGATGCATATATAATTACAAATGGCTATGGTGAAGCTAATTTCTATGATCCCGTTGCTGTGTTTGATAAAAAAGATGGGATTAAAGGATTCTTTGAGGTTGATGTCCACGGTACAAAATATTTTCTTGGTGATGATACAGGATTGAGGCACTCTTGGACGGATTACGATGTTATGAATGGGAAGACGTACTATTATGCCGTAGTTTCTTATGATATGGGATGGGCTGAGAAAAACATTCTTCCTTCAGAATGTACTAAAATTATTGTAAAGGATATTTACGGGAACATAACTCTTGATAAAAATACTGTTATGGTGGTACCAGATGCTCCTGTGGCGGGTTATTGTCCGCCAGAAATTCCAGAGGGAATAAAGCATATAACGGGACATGGAACGGGTAAGGTGTGGGTTGACATCCTGAATCCTGAAGAGGTTAGAGATGGTAAGTATCTTGTTGTGTTTGATGATACGACGCACAGAGATACAACTTATTATAGTCTGTATGAACTTGAGGGTGATGGAGATACAGTTGCTATTTTGAGGAATTCTGACGCATTGAATCAGGAGGATACAAATCCAATTTTTAATGGAATGAGGCTCTTTGTAAAGGATGATACAGTAGCCTTTAATGATTCTACCACCGGATGGATAAAAGGGAAATCCAATCTGACCATATATGCGGAGCTTCATTCCTACTGGAAAGGGAAAAAAATAAGAATAGATGGATTCCCGACCTGTTATGAAATCCGCGTAGGAATTAAAGATACTTCGTGGTTGTTCTCCAAGCCGATTTTTGAAACAAATTTTCAGGTATGGGACATTGTTAACGACCATAAGGTTAGATTTTATCTATGGGAGTCTGAAGACAATGCGGATTCCGTTTTAAGTGCTGGTGATTATGTCAGGTTGTGGCTAAAAGTGGGTAGCCTGTGGAAGGAAACGTGGACAATTTATTTTGTTGCTCCAGAGAATGAGGAAACCATTCAGCCAGACTCCGGGGATGTAGCCTTCATTGGGATAAATCTTCCTTTTAGTTCCAATGACCAGTTTTATTTTGAGACAAAGGCTCAATACGTTGATAGAGGCAAGGCTAAACAGGAACTTGACAGGATAGCGGTTGTTCCAAATCCTTACGTTGCTGCTGCACCATGGGAGCCTCCCAGATTTTTTGCTTCTGGGAGAGGCCCCAGAAAGATTGATTTTATTCATTTGCCTCAAAGGGCTACTATACGGATTTATACATTAAGCGGAGATCTTGTTAAAGTGATACATCATGAGAGTAGCATGAACGATGGTTCGGAGTCCTGGAATCTTCAAACAAAAGATGGTATGGATCTGGCTCCTGGCGTGTATATATATCATGTAGACGCAGGAGAGATAGGAGAAAAGGTAGGTAAGTTTGCAATAATAAAGTGAGTGCTATGAGTAAGAAATTAGTGTTATTGATAGAGATACTTTTAATCAGCGGTATTCTTTTCCCCAAAGATATAACAAAAGTAGGAACAACATCTGCTAATTTCCTGAAGATCGGAGTTGGGGCATCTTCGATGGGAATGGGAGGTGCTGCAGTAGCTGTCCCCTTTGATGCAAGCTCGATCTATTGGAATCCTTCTCTGATTGTAGATCTGCCAGGCGGAAGCTTTTGCGCATCTTATACAAACTGGTTTCTTGATATCAAGCATTCATTTGTAGGGGTGACATTTCCTGTGCTCGGCCTGGGTGCAATTGGAGGTTTTATCAATCTTTTGAATATGGGTGATATGAGAGTAAGAACTGTTGAGTTGCCCGAAGGGACAGGTGAATATTTTTCTGCTTCTGATATGGCAGTAGGAGTATCTTATGCAAGGAAGTTGACAAACTTTTTCGCCATTGGGTTCAATTTCAAGTATATAAGAGAACAAATATGGCATTGTTCAGCATCGAGTATTGCGATAGATTTTGGTACAATTTATCATTCTGATAATGGTAGATATCATATAGGTGCTTCTGTTTCGAATTTCGGAAGCAAAATGCACTTCACAGGTAGGGATCTAAGACGATATTATGACCAGGATCCAAATGCTTCAGGTGATAATGAATATATTCCGGCTGAATTGCATACTGACAGGTGGGACTTGCCATTAATTTTCAGAGTTGGTCTCTGCGTAGACGTTCTGAAAAGTAGTATGCTGGATTTGAGGATGGCAGTTGATGCTGTTCATCCTAATGATAATACTGAATATATGAATCTAGGGTTAGAAATGGGTCTGGTAAAAGTCGGTGTGCTCAGGCTGGGTTACAGGTCAATGTTTATGCAAGATAGTGAGGGTGGTTTAACACTTGGGGGCGGTATAGTTTGGAAGGTAAGAAATTTAAAACTTAATATAAACTATGCCTATTCTGACTTTGGGCGCTTGAGTTACACAGATAGGATTGATATTTCCGTAATTTATTAATGAGAAAGGAAAAAGGAATATGGAAAGGATTTTTGAGAACAGGTACGGGTATTTTTCATCTGATGGTAGCGAATATGTTATTAAGACACCTGAGCTACCCAAACCCTGGATAAATGTTGTGTCCAATGGTAAATATGGAATTGTTATTTCTCAAGCTGGTGGTGGGTTTAGCTGGTATGAGCATTCTGAATTAAATAGAATTACGAGATGGCATCAGGATCTTGTAAGGGATAATTGGGGGAAGTATTTTATCGTGAAAGATAATGATACAGGAGACATCTGGTCGCCTACATGGATGCCTATCAGACGTAGGCTTGATTTTTATCAATGTAGGCATGGCGTGGGATATACGGTGTTTAGAGCTGGTTTTAAAGGACTATTTATTGAATTAACAGTGTTTGTCCCATTTAATAAAAATGTGGAAGTATGGTACTTCAAATTCCTGAATGAATCAGGAGAGGTAAAAAATGTGTCTTTGTATTCTTATTTAGAATGGTGTCTTGGAGTATCAGCGGACTTACACAGGGAATTTTATAAATGTTTTATTCGTACTGAATTTTTGAGAGAAATGAATGCGCTAATTGCTACTAAGAGACTATGGGAAATTGATCATACAAATGGAAGATGGAATAGTGATTATCCTTTTATTGCATATCATGGATGTTCGGAAGAGGTAGATAGCTTTGAGTGTGACAAGGAATCTTTTCTGGGGAATTATGGCTCGCTATCGGCTCCAAAAGAAATAATGCGTGGTGGAAAGCTTGGTGGGCATTGTGGAGATGGTTATGATCCTATTGCGAGCCTTTGCAAAAATATAAGAATTGATCCCGGAAAAGAGAGAAAAATATCTTTCTTTATTGGGATAGAGGGGAAACTTGAAGGTGTTAGGGAAGCTTTAAAGTATTTCGCTGATTCTAAGGTTGTTGAGAAAGAGCTCGAAGAGACAAAGAATAGATGGAATAAACTCCTAAATGGATCTGAGGTTAAAACTCCCGATATGGCGATAGATATTCTCGTAAATAGGTGGCTTAAATATCAGACTATATCTTCAAGGATATGGGGTAGATGTGCCTACTATCAGCAAAGCGGAGCATATGGTTATAGAGATCAGCTTCAGGATAGCATGATTTTCCTTCATCTAGCACCGGAGCTATGTAAGAATCAGATTGTACTGCATGCAAAGCATCAGCTTTCAACGGGGAGAGCTCTTCAGTGGTGGCATTCTATAACCGAAGTGGGTGAAAAAGTTAATATGTCTGATACTCATCTCTGGTTGCCTTTTGTTGTATATAAATATGTTCTGGAAACAGGGGATAGTGGTTTTCTTGATGAAATGATTCCCTACTATGATAAACCTGATATGGTGGAATCGATATACGAACATTGTTGCAGGGCAATAGATATAACTCTTTCGGATACGGACAAAGATGGACTACCATTTATTCAAAGCGGGGATTGGAATGATGGTATGAGCGCTGTTGGCGTTAATAGCAAGGGTATTTCTATATGGGTAGGAGAGTTTCTGGTATATATCCTGGATGGATTTCTGGAAATTTGTAAGATGAAGGGTGATAGGGGTAGAGAGAAGAGATATTCTGAAGCTGTAAATATGTTGAAAGATAAAATCAATCATCTCTATTGGGATGGAGAGTGGTATATACGCGCGGTGAAGGATAATGGAGAGAAAATTGGTAGCAAGGGCTCACAATATGGGAAGATTTTTCTCAATCCCCAATCATGGGCGATTATATCGGAGATAGCGGATAATGAAAAGAAGGAGATAATTTTT
>QNCQ01000028.1 GCA_003645825.1 Fidelibacterota bacterium | reverse complement strand
TCTTGATGGAGCGGGTAGAGCTGTATTAAAGGCAGCAGATATCCCTTTGGTTGTACTTTCAGGGAGGTATTCTGAGGCTACGGTGGCGAGGATGAAGGAGCTTGGCCTGGAGGAGAATTTGTATCAGGATGGACTGGCAAAGATAGAAACATATGGAAAAATTAAGAAACGATTTAATGTTGATGACGATGAGGTTCTTTATGTAGGAGATGATCTCGTTGATCTGCCTGTTTTGAAAAGGGTTGGGGTCCCTGTGGCTGTTGATAATGCATGTGGTGAGGTGAAGTCAAGGGCTGTTTATGTTACGAGTCGAAAAGGTGGTGAAGGAGCCTTAAGGGAGGTGATTGAGCTTTTGCTAAATGCAAAGGGGATTTTTAATAAAGCTTTTGAAAAAGTAACGCGGGATACCTATAAGGATTGTAACCAATGAGAAAGGCATTTATTAAGAAAGCGATAGAGGTACTTGAAAAGGAAGCAGAGGCTATAAAAAATGCCATTCCCAGAATAGATGCAAATTTTGAAAAGGTAGTTGATCTAATAGGTAGAAGCAAAGGAAAGGTTATAGTAACCGGGGTGGGTAAATCGGGGATTGTGGGTCGTAAGATTTCTGCCACGTTATCGAGCACTGGAACGCCGAGTTTATTCATGCATGCTGGAGAAGCAAGCCATGGAGATATTGGAGTTGTTTCCAGGGGGGATGTTCTTTTGATTATATCGAATAGCGGAGAGACGGAGGAGTTGGTAAATCTGGTACCTTTTGTGAGGAAGCTCGGGGTGCCGATAGTTGGTTTCATCGGGAAGGAAAATTCTATTTTGACGAAAAAGTGCGATATTGTTATAAGTACCGCAGTGAAAGAAGAGGCCTGTCCTCACGGCGTGGTGCCAACGGCCAGCTCGATTGTAACAAATGCCCTTGGAGATGCCCTGGCTATTGCTTTGATGGTAAGACGTGGGGTGGAGAAAAAGCATCTCGGTGAGCTTCATCCTGGAGGTACAATCGGGAAGAGATTGTTAACGACTGTGTCTGACCTGATGCACACAGGAGATGAAGTTCCTCTTATTGAAGATGACAAAACGATGAAGGAAGCTCTATTTGTGATGACCGCGAAAGGTCTTGGAATTGTTGGTGTAGTTGATAAAGATTCAGAACTGGTGGGTGTTATAACTGATGGTGATCTAAGGAGGGGGCTGGAAAGGACAGAGAATTTTCTTAAAACAAAGACCAGAGAGATTATGACCACAAACCCTAAGTGGATAGCTTCGTCGGCGCTGGCTATTGAGGCGCTTCAAACAATGGAGAAATATGCTATAACCAATCTGTTTGTATACAATGGGGAAAAGAAAGGAAAACCCGTTGGAGTTATTCACATTCACGATATTCTGAGGTATGGGATAAGCATATGAGCAAATTGAGATTTTCATTGTACCTTCTGGCAGTTTTTATTTTTGTGGCTTGTTCTGAGCAAAAAAATCAAATGGGAGTGTCTGCCAAGTTAGATCTTCCAGAGCAAGAAAGCTGGAATGCAAAGATTACTCTTCTCAAGGAGAATTTAAAAAGAGCTTCTGTGAACGCAGGCCATCTTGTGAAGTTTTCGGAGAAGGATTTAATCGTGATGGATGAAGGGGTTGCAGTTGACTTCTTTGATGCGGAAGGGAAGCATCTTTCCTATCTTGAGTCGGATAGCGCAATTATAATTGAGAAGACCAGTGATATGATAGCCAAAGGGGATGTTACAGTTATTTCTGATAATGGGGCGACGCTTTATACCGAGGAACTTAGATGGGACCATAAGAGGGAAAAGGTAGTTTCTGATGTGGATGTGATATTTATTACCGAAAAGGACACCCTGAGAGGGAAGGGTTTCGAGTCCAATGCAGATCTGACAGAGTGGGTAATAAGGCAGCCGGTTGGAGTAAGTGAAAGAGAAATAAAAGTGGAGTGATGGTTATAAAGGAGCTGCGCGGGGAAGATCTTGTCAAGATATATGGTAAAAGGAGGGTTGTTAACGGAGTTAGTCTTGGTGTGAAGAAAGGGGAAATTGTGGGGCTTCTTGGTCCCAATGGTGCGGGGAAATCTACCACCTTTCATATGTTTACCGGTATGATAAGGCCCAATGCCGGCAGGATATTTCTTGATACAAAAGAATTGACTCATTTGCCAATGTATAAAAGGGCAAGACTTGGGGTGGGATATTTATCCCAGGAACCATCTGTTTTTCGTAAATTAACGGTTGAGGAAAATCTTTTGCTTGTATTGCAGATGATGGATTTAACCAGAAAGGAACAGGAAGAGAAGCTTGAAAAGCTGCTTGAGGAGTTGTCAATTTCACACCTTCGAAAGCAAAAAGCAACCACTCTTTCCGGTGGTGAAAGAAGGAGGGTTGAAATCGCAAGAGCTCTGGCTACTGATCCGGACTTCATTTTGCTTGATGAACCTTTTCTGGGGGTTGATCCCATTGCTGTTCAGGATATTCAGGAGATTGTTATTGGATTGAAAAAAAAGGGAATTGGTGTACTGATAACTGATCATAATGTCAGAGAGACGTTGTCTATAACGGATAGAGCATACCTTATGTTTGAGGGAAAAATTCTGAAGTCAGGGGATTCAAATTTTCTGGCTAATGATGAGGAGGCAAGAAAGTTATACCTGGGGGATAGATTTAAACTAGATTAGGTAAAATATGCCTGGAATTAACCAACATCAAGTTCAAAAACTATCGCAGGAGTTGAGATTAGCGCCGCAGCAAATTCTCCAGTCCACAATTCTTCAGCTTAATACTCTCGCTCTGGAGGCAAGGGTTAATCAGGAACTGGAACAGAATCCTATTCTTGAGGAAGTGGAGTCAGAGGTCCCTCAACAGGAATCTGAAGAGGGAAAAATTGAGCAGGAAGCGACCGCCGAAGAAGAGGAAAAGATCGATGACTTTGATTTGGAAGACATTCTCCCGGATAATGATGACTATAAGATAAAAGAGGAAGTTGATAATACCAGGGAAGAAGTAAGGAGGGTTCAACCATCTCCGAGAGGGTTGGTTGACCACCTGATGGATCAGATCAAGATGTTGCATCTCGACGAAAAAGAGCAGCGGGTGGCGAATGAGATAATATGGAATATCGATGATAAAGGATATCTGAGCATACCTATTGAGAATATCGCGTATGCAGTTGGTGTTAGTGCTGATTTTGCCGAGAAGGTGCTGCACAAGATTCAGCATCTTGATCCGCCGGGACTTGGGGCAAGAAATTTGAGGGAATGTTTACTGGCCCAGCTTGAGGAGTTACCACAATCTGAGGAAGTACATGATGCCATAATCCTTATTGAGAAGCACTTTAATGATTTTGCAAATAAGAGATTCGAGAAAATTATGAAATCGCTTGAGTGGGACGAGAAAAGGTTAGAAAGGGCTCAGGAGGTTGTAAAAAAGCTAAATCCCAAACCTGGAGCAACTTTTTCCTCTTCTGATAATAGTTACATTGTACCTGATTTGATAGTTTATAAAATGGGTAATGACTTCGTTATTGAAGTAAACGATACAAATATTCCCGAGCTCCGTATAAATCGGAAATACATCGAGATGCTTTCAGACAGAAAGAAGCTGAACCCGGAAGCGAAGAATTATCTGAAGAAAAAGATAGAGACAGCTAAGTGGTTTATCCAGGCGATCCATCAGAGGCGGGTGACTATGGTGAAGGTTATGCGGGCAATTATTGACAGGCAACGTGAGTTTTTTGAAGGAAATGAGAAAGCGCTGAAGCCGATGGTACTCAGGGATATTGCGGAAGATGTTGGGATGGATATTTCAACGATAAGCAGGGTTACCAATGGGAAGTATGTTCAACTTGATTCCGGTGTATATGAATTGAAGTATTTCTTTAGTGAGGGAATCAAGTCTGACACAGGGGAGGAGATTTCTACCAAGCGGGTTAAGGAAAAATTGAAAGAGCTTATAGACAACGAGGACAAGAGGAATCCTTACAGCGATGAACAGCTTTCAAAGCTGCTTAAGGAGGCCGGGTATCCTGTTGCCCGCCGGACGGTTGCAAAATACAGGGAGCAGATGAACATCCCGGTAGCTCGTCTCAGGAGAAGTTTGTAAAAGAAGTAACGTGGGGGAAATGTATGAGCTGGAAGAGGATAAAAATAGGCAAGGAAGAATTTGAAATACCAGCGGGTTACTACTATCTGATAGTGTTTGGTATACTCCTGGTAATAGTGGGAATAACGATTTTTATGTCTTTCTACACGGTGGATGCCAATGAGGTTGGAGTTGTATTGAGATTCGGGAAGTTTCAAAAAATAACTTATCCGGGATTACATTTGAAATTACCATGGGGAATTGACAAAGTTTATACTGTGAAAGTTGACTATCAGTATAAGGAAGAATTTGGCTTTAGAACTGTAAGACCTGGAGTTAAGACTCAGTATAATGTTGGTTCTTATACCAGTGAGTCCTGGATGCTTACCGGAGATTTGAATATAGCAGATGTGAAGTGGGTTGTTCAGTATAAGATAAAGGACGCTTTTAAGTTCCTTTTCAGGGTCAGGAATGTGAGTGAAAGTATCAGGGATGTGGCAGAGGCAGCCATGAGGCTTGTTGTGGGGGACAGATCATTTCATGAAGTTCTCCAATCAGACAGAATAGAAATTGCAAATCTTGTAAGGGACTATATGCAAAAAACTCTCGACCTTTATGATGCCGGGATAGATGTTCAGCTTGTTCAGTTAAAAGATGTTCATCCACCTGATCCTGTAAGGGATTCATTTAACGAAGTTAATAGAGCAAAGCAGGAACAGGAAAGAATGGTGAATGAAGCTATGCAGGTTTACAACAGGGAAATATACCGTGTAGAGGGTGAAGCTGATAGGCTTATAAGGGAAGCAGAAGGGTACCGAATAAACAGGATTAATAGAGCAAAAGGAGAGGCAGCACTATTTAATGCAGTATTTAATGAATACCTGAAAGCCAAGGAAGTTACAAAGAAGAGGCTGTACCTTGAGACGATAGAAGATATACTAAGTAAGGTAAAACGCAAATACATAATCGATAAAGATTTACAAAACGTATTGCCTCTCTTGAATCTTCAGAGTAAGGAGAGGGTGAAATGAAAGGGAAAGTTATAGCAAGTTTGATTATAATGGCGGTTGTTATATTTCTTCTAGCAGAGTCGATTTTTATTCTTGATGAAACTCAGCAGGCTATCATTACGCAATTTGGTAAGCCGGTAGGGGGAGCGATAAGGAATGCTGGAGTACACTTTAAGATGCCTTTTATCCAGAAGGTTATCGTATTTGATAAGAGACTTCTTGAATGGGATGGGGAACCTCAAGAAATACCTACAAAGGATAATAAATTTATCAAGATTGATACCTTTGCGAGGTGGAGGATTATTGATCCTCTGGCATTTTATAAGAGTGTAAGAAGTGAAGCGGTAGCTCAGTCGAGACTTGATGATATTCTGGATGGAACAATTCGTGATGAAATAGCAAATAGGGCTCTTCAAGAGATAGTGAGAAATTCTGACAGGCCGATGGTAATTCCTGAAATAGAGCAGGAAGTTAAGTCAGAAGCTGATACATTGTCCTGGAGAGAGGTGATGATTCCCGGGGCGAGAGAAGAGATTGCGAAAAACATTTTAGATAATGTTAAAAAGAAGCTGGAAGAACTTAAGCTCGGAATCGAAGTGGTTGATTTGAAGTTTAAAAGGATTGATTACAATCCGAAAGTTCAGGAAAAAGTTTTTGAGCGAATGATTTCTGAGCAGAAACGTATAGCTGAGAAGTATCGTGCTATAGGGCAAGGAGAAAAACAGCGTATTTTGGGGAAGCAGGACCAGAAGAAGAAGGAAATCCTTTCTGAAGCATATAGGAAAGCTCAGGAGATTAGGGGGCAGGCTGATGCTGAAGCAACAAAAATATATGCTAAGGCATATAATAAAAGTCCTGAGTCGAGAAAATTCTACGAATTCATAAAAACGCTGGAGACTTACAAAGCCATTTTTGACACGTCTACTACCATGATACTTTCAACGGATAACGAATTGTTAAAGTATATCAAGGCAACTAAGTAATAAAGTAATTAAGTAGTATTGAAAGGAAATATTATGAAATTTTATTCTACGACGATTATCGGGGTAAGAAGAGATGAAAAAGTGGCGCTTGGAAGTGATGGTCAGGTGACCTTCGGTGATACTATTATGAAGCACAGCTCCAGCAAGGTTAGGAAGATATATGGGGACAGAGTGCTTGTGGGGTTTGCTGGGGCGTCTGCGGATGCCTTTGCTCTTTTTGAGAAATTTGAGGGGAAACTGGATGAGTTTAAGGGAAATATTCAGAGGGCGGCTGTTGAGCTTGCTAAATTATGGCGAACTGATAAGTATCTGAGGCGTCTGGAGGCTCTGCTTACTGTTATGGATAAAGAGAAAATGCTGGTAATCTCCGGTACCGGGGATGTTATAGAGCCTGATGATAATGTAATTGCTATTGGTTCGGGTGGGCCGTATGCCGCTGCCGCTGCGAGGGCGTTGTTAAGGCATACCTCTTTAACAGCAAGGGAAATCGTTGAAGAATCATTGAGGATTGCGGCAGAAATTTGCGTGTACACTAACAATAAATTTACCATACTTGAGCTATGAGAAGGAAAGAGCTTACTCCAAAGGAGATTGTAAAAGAGCTAGACCAGTACATTGTGGGTCAGGAAAAGGCAAAGAAAGCAGTGGCGATAGCACTGAGGAATAGGTGGAGACGACAGCGGGTGAAAGGGGATATAAAAGAAGATATTCTCCCTAACAATATAATTCTGATAGGTCCGACTGGTGTTGGGAAGACAGAGATTGCTCGACGGCTCGCAAATCTGGCTCATGCTCCTTTTATTAAGGTAGAGGCCTCGAAGTATACGGAAGTGGGATACGTTGGAAGGGATGTGGAATCGATCATAAGAGATTTGACGAATATCGCTGTTAATATGGTGAAAGAGGAGAGAATGGAAGAGGTTCGGGAGCAGGCTGAGAAAATGGCTAACGAGAGGATCCTTGATATCCTTCTCCCCCCTAGGAAGCCTGCTCCGGGGGGGTTTGGCTCTCAAGGAGATGATGAACAATATAGGAAAACTCGTGAGAAACTCAGGGAAATGCTTGAGAAAGGGGAACTTGAGGATAGGGTAATAGAGATAACCGTTCAACAGACCGCAATGCCTGTAATGCAGGTTTTTGGCCCAGCAGGTATAGAGGAGATGGGATTGAATCTTACCGAGCTTCTTGAAAATGCCTTTCCGAGGAAGAAAAAGGCTCAAAAAGTTACTGTTGAAGAAGCCAGGAAGATATTTGCTCAAGAGGAGGCACAAAAACTGATAGATATGGATGCAGTGGTTAAAGAGGCAATAAGGCGAGTTGAGGAAAGTGGAATTGTATTTATAGATGAGATTGATAAGATAGCGGTCAGGAGTACAGAAGGAAGAGGAGGACCGGATGTTTCCAGAGAGGGGGTTCAGAGGGATATCCTTCCCATCGTCGAAGGATGTAATGTTCAGACCAAGTATGGAGTTGTGAAAACGGATCATATTCTCTTTATTGCTGCGGGTGCGTTTCATATGAGCAAACCATCGGATTTAATACCGGAGTTACAGGGGAGATTCCCTATAAGGGTTGAAATGGATAGTCTCGGAAAAGAAGAATTTATCAAAATATTGAAGCATCCCAGGAACGCTCTGATCAAGCAATATACTGCACTTCTTGAGACAGAAGGAGTGAAAATTGAGTTTGATGATGAAGCGATAGAGGAAATAGCGGAACTTGCCTGTGAGGTAAATGAAAAGCTTGAGAACATAGGGGCGAGGAGGCTTCATACCATATTGACCACGTTGCTTGAAGACATTTTATTTGAGGTACCAAATCCCGAGCTGAAAGAAATAAAAGTAACCTGTGAATTTGTTAGGAAGAAACTCGCGGATGTTGTCCGGGATAGAGATTTGAGTAAATATATACTCTGATAGGGAGGCAGTATGAAAAGGGATTTTTTAATGGTTACGGACTTCTCGAGGGATGAAATTGTAGAAGTTTTTGAGCTTACGAAGGATTTAAAGAGATATTTAAGAGAGGGAAAGGAGTATACTCCGCTCCGCGGAAAGACAATGGCAATGATTTTTGCCAAGCCTTCTGCGAGGACAAGGATATCGTTTGAGACAGGGATGTATCAGCTGGGAGGATATGCGATTTACCTAAGCCCTAATGACATAGGAATTGGTAAGAGGGAAGCCATTAAGGATATAGCCAGGGTGGTATCTCGATATAATGATATAATTATGGCTCGGCTTTTTGATCACTGGCATATTGAAGAGCTGGCAAGGTACTCATCTGTTCCTGTCATAAATGGGCTTACAGACTTAACTCATCCCTGCCAGGTGATGGCGGATCTTTTTACTGTCTATGAGAAAAAAGGTAGGTATGAGAATATTAAAATAGCTTTTGTAGGTGACGGTAGCAATAATGTTGCTAATTCTTGGGTGAATATGGCTTCCAGGATGGCTCTGGAACTTGTGATAGTTACTCCGGAGGCTTATCTTCCTGACAAGAGTGCTCTGGAGAATGCAAGAAAGGTAGGAGTAAGTGAGATAAAAATAGAGCATGATCCAGTGAAGGGTGTGTCTGGTGCTGATGTCATTTACACTGACGTGTGGGTGAGTATGGGGCAGGAATCTGAAAAAGAACAGAAAATGAAGGCTTTTGAAGGGTTCCAGGTCAATTCTGAACTGCTCAAGTATGCCAAGGATGATGTAATGGTAATGCACTGTTTACCTGCGCATAGGGGAGAGGAAATTACCGATGAAGTAATAGATGGGCCAAATTCTATTGTTTTCGATGAAGCCGAAAACAGGTTGCATGTTCAGAAGGCTATAATATTAAAACTTTTTGGTTTAGCTAGATAGTTAGCTTAAACTTAGATTCCTCTTTTAACTTTTTCAGGAAGGCGGTAAGAATTTCGTTTTCCTTTTTGGAGCGGATCTCTTTTTCTATTTCGCTTTTTACTGCATCGAAGGGTTTTGTTTCTTTATGTCTGCTTATGACTTTCAGTATATGGTATCCAAATTTTGTTTCGAAGATTGGACTTATCTCTCCTATAGGAGTGTTAAAGGCTTCGTCCTCGAATTCTTTAACCATCTGACCGCGGGAAAAGTTTTCATATAGGCCGCCTCTATCCTTTGACCCTGGATCTTCGGAATATTCCTTGGCAAGTTTTGCAAAATCCTCCCCACTGATTGCCCTCTCCCTGATCTTTTGCATTTTCTTGTAAATTTCTACCTTTTCAGAGTCGCTTTTTCCCTGAGTTGAAAGCAGTATGTGTCTTACAGTAGCTGTCTTGTCCTCGTTGTACTCGGCCATTAGTTCGCTATCGGTAACCTTTATTGTGTCTATGATGGAGGTGATAAGTTTGTTGATTTTCAGGTTTTCCTTAATGTCTCTTGTCAGCTCATCCATTTTAAATCCATGGCTGGAAAGCAGGTTCAGAAAAGCATCCTTGCCGCCAGCTCTTGCATACTGGATTTGCAGGATACTGTCAACCTCTGTAGAATCGACATCTATACCCTTTTTTTCAGCTTCCCTTAGGAGCAGTTTCTTTTCGGCAACATTTTCAGCATTGGCGCGGATGATTTCCAGCAATCTGTCATTGGGTATGCTTGCTAACTGAAAAGCCCGCTTTCCGAACATACTGTAGAGCGAGTAAATGACTTCGCCAGATGTGACCACGAACTGATCGGTCTCTGCTACAATGATGTTTTTTTCAGGGTCGAGCAGGGGTAACCTTTTAGCAAGTTGAGTGGCAAGTTCATACGCCGGGCTGCCCTTTTCAAGTTTGAAAACTTCCTGCTTTGAGCAGGAAAAAATTAAGACTAGTGTAATTAAGATAACTAATAACTTTTTCATAATACAACCCCAAGACTAAAAGCTTGGTTAAGCTAAGAATTATTTTTTTTAAATCATAGGAGATTTTGGAGCTTTTTTGCGGGGTTTTATGATGAATCTAATAAGGTAGAAAGGTAGTATTATGAACTGGATTGCGTTTATATACTGATCGCAGAGATTGCTCGGCCAGGGGAAGGGTTTGAAAATGAAGTAATCGGTAGCTTTACCGGTAAAGATTATTTCCCATACGTTTCCTGTGGCACCTATTATGAGGGAAACGATAATCAGGTATAATATGTAGTCAGTCTTGCCCAATTTATCTTTTATGATTGCCTTTATGATAGAGACCAAGATAAAAGAGATGAAAACCAGACCTCCAATCGACCAGAGCTTGTGATTTGGAATCTTTCCAAAAATGTAATGATACCCTTTGTTATGAGTGAGGTAGAGCTTGAGAAATGGAAGACCTGTGTTTACAACCCGATTGTATTCTAAAGCATTGTTGGCAATTTTCTTTATACCCAGGTCAGTAGATAGCAGGACAAAACCTACCAGAATTGCTATTAACAAGTGTTTGAGTCTTTTTCGCCGAGTCAGTACTGCTCCAGTATCACTCACCTTTTCTTGAAAACCTTTCTCCACCGTAATTGCTTCGCTCTCTGTGGGAAATACCCCGCTCGTACTTCTCTTATGTCCTGTATGGAGATAAATACGTCCGGGTCAATATCTCTGGCGATTTCGATCACCCTACCTACCTTTTTTCTTGGGACGATGGTTAGTATCACGTTGACCTCTCCTTTTGCGCCTGATGCGCGAGTAACAGTCACTCCGAATCCCTCGTCTCTTAAAGCCATGGTTATCATATCAATTGTTTTCTGAGTTATCAGTCGGACTGCCTGCATACCAATAGCCAGTTTATCTTCTATAAGCATCCCGACGTAATTGCCGGTTGCGAATCCCATACCGTATGCAATGAAACAGACAGGGTTGTTAAGATGTTTCATTGCCTGGGATATGGCGGTAAGCCAGATGCTAACCTCCAAAAATCCAAGTATGGGTGCCAGTAATCTTTTCCCCCGGGAGATGAAGATAATTCTCATCGTTCCGATTGAAACATCCATAATACGGGCAAGAAAAATCAGGATAGGAATAATCAGATAGTTATAAACATCCATCTTAGAATCCAATTTCCCAGAACCTCTGAAATTTAATTTCTCTAAAATCCAATTACTATCTATTTGTATGGGATTTTAAGAATCCATTTTCGCTTTGTTTCAGGAAATTTTTCTATTGCATATCTAAGGGTTGTTCGGGGAATTTTCTTTATGTTCTTAGTCAGGAAGCCTTCGAGTTTCTGCGGATTCGATTTGCCAATCTCCCTTAAAAGCCATCCATTAGCTTTGGTTATAAGATCGTGGTTGATTCCAAAGAAGGTTGAAGCGTGTCTGAGAAGCGTGTCTATTAATTCTTTTCTCTTGGCGTGTTTTATGAAAGAGACTATTGAGGCACGTTTTATGTAGATGTTTTCATGTTTTCGCCATTCCATTACAGTGTCTTGAGCTTCTTTACTTTGCTCTACTAAGCTGGAAATCACTGCTAAGCATAGGGTATCAATAACAGCCCAATCATTAATGTAATCATTAAGGAACCATCGCTTTATTGTTTCCAGGTCACTTGGTATTATTTTGTTTTTGTTCAGTTCAAGCAGGATTATTCCTGCCATTTTGTATTCATGGACTTTGTTGCTTACCAGTTTTTCAGAAACGTTTAAAATAGACTTTTTATGCAGTGTGTAAGACGAAACAATATCTTTAACTACTTTTCGTATACAAGGTACTTTTATACCTATCAGAGTGATGTTGCTATCTCTTTTGTAAAAATTTTTTTGTACCTGAGCCTCCTGAGGATCGGCAAGCTTACCAAGCAGGGTTAGTATTTTATTTACTAGCCCTGAGTCGACGGCAGGTTCTTCCACTGACTTAGCTTATTTTTTCTTTTATTTTTTCAAGAAGTTCTACCATTGAGTAGGGTTTTGGAATATAGTCGTAACCACTTGCTCTGATGCTATTTAAGCGAACGGTGTTATCGGA